>JAPPIX010000042.1:20214-21479 GCA_028820495.1 Gammaproteobacteria bacterium | reverse complement strand
CTTGGGTGGCCCCGGCCGCGGGGTTTTATTAAAAATGGTGGGGGGGCCGCCCGGGTTCGTTCATATTCCTGGGCGCCCCCGGGAGCGTGGGCGCCCCGCCCTCGGAATCCACAGAGGAGGCCCCTATTGGCGACCGGGACACTGGCTACGAGGCGGGCGAACCCGGCTTGGTATTGCCTGAACTGCCTCGCGAACAGGCGGCTGCCATTGGGCCCCATGTGCATCCCTTGGTCGACGTGGCCAACCCGCTCGACTACCACACCTTCAATTGGGGCGATGAAGCGGCGCTCGGCGCTATCTTCGCCGCCTTCGCCGACCCGGCAACCTTTGACGCCACCCTGCTGGTGCTTGACTTCCCGCGCCCGGACCGCTGCGATGCCGCCGATTGGCAAATCACCCTAAGTGCCTTCCACAAGGCGATGGCGGAAACGGGATCAAGGGGAATGATCGTCGCCACCTTGGGTGAGAACATGCCGGAAGGGAAAGCCGCTTGGCTGGTTGAGCGCGGCGTCGCTCCCCTGTGCGGCATCCGCGAGGCGCTGGCCGCCATCGAATGCGCCGCCACCATCGGTGGGGCTTGGCGGGCACCGATCAGCGCGCCCCTCATCAGCGCCGAACCGGCAACCGGCGAACCAGTGATCTTGAACGAGGCCGACGCCAAGTCCCGCTTGGCGGCCTTCGGCGTCGAGGTGCCGTCCGGCCAAGTGGTTGGCACGCCCGACGAGGTGTTGAGCGCCGCCCGGTTGCTGGGCGGAGCCGTTGCCCTGAAGGCCTTGGGCCTCGCCCACAAGACCGAGCAACGCGCCCTGCGGTTGGATCTTTCGCGAGCGGAAGAGATCCGCGCCGCCGCCGAAGAGCTGCTGGCCCTGAGCGAGCGCCTGCTGGTCGAACGATTCACCGACGGCATCGCGGCCGAACTGATCGTCGGCCTGCACCGCGACCCCGAGCTGGGCCTGATGCTGACCTTGGGGTCGGGCGGCATCCTGGTCGAGTTGCTCGGCGACAGCGTTACCCTGCTGCTGCCGGTGAGCGAGGCGGAGGTGCGCAGCGCCTTGGCGGCGCTTCGGTGCGCGCCCCTGCTGGCCGGGCACCGCGGCCGGCCGCCAGCCGACATCGATGCCGCAGTGGCCGCCATCATCGGCATCGCCGACTTCGCGACCGCGCACCGAGCCGGGCTGCAGGAACTCGATGTCAATCCCTTGGCGGTGCTTGAGCAGGGCTGCGGCGCCGTGGCTCTTGACGCCTTGATGCGACTGACGGAGGAG
>JAPPIX010000042.1:8382-20114 GCA_028820495.1 Gammaproteobacteria bacterium | reverse complement strand
AAGACCGAGCGGCGCGACCAGGTGCTGCAGGTCACCCTCGACCGCCCGAAGGCCAACGCCATAGACCTTGCCACCAGCCGTCGCCTCGGCGAAACCTTCAAGGCCTTCCGCGACGACCCGGAACTGCGGGTGGCCATCGTCACCGGCAGCGGCAAGTTCTTCTGCGCCGGCTGGGACCTCAAGGCCGCCGCCGAAGGCGACCCGGTGGACGGCGACTACGGCGTCGGCGGGTTCGGGGGCATCCAGGAACTGCCGGGGCTCAACAAGCCGCTGATCGCCGCCGTCAACGGCATGGCGGTGGGCGGCGGCTTCGAGCTGGCGCTCTCCTGCGACCTGATCCTAGCCTCCACCAACGCCGCCTTCGCCCTGCCGGAGATCAACGCCGGCACCTTGGCCGACGCCGCCACCATCAAGCTGCCCAAGCGCATGCCCTACCACGTGGCCATGGACCTGCTGCTGACCGGCCGGTGGATGGACCCCGAGGAGGCCGGGCGCTGGGGCGTGGTCAACGAAGTGCTCGAACCCGAGAACCTTTTGGACCGCGCTTGGGAACTGGCCCTAAAGCTGGCCAGCGGCCCGCCGCTGGTGTTCGCCGCCATCAAGGAAGTGGTGCGCGAAGCGGAGACCTTAGGCGCCCAGGACGCCCTGAGCCGGGTGGGCAAGCGGCAGTTCCCCAGCGTGGACCGGCTCTACGACAGCGAAGATCAGCTTGAAGGCGCCAAGGCCTTCGCCGAGAAGCGCGACCCGGTTTGGAAAGGCCGTTGAGCGGCTGCTAGGACGTGCCAGAGGACAGTCGCCGTTGCGCCAACTCGCCCTCTATCCGGCTGACCAGCGCATTGTCGAGCCGGTAGAACAGGATGGCCGCGGCGGCGATCAGGGAAAGCACGGCGGGGAACGCCGTGAACATCAGGCGGATGCCGAGCAGCGCGGTCTCCGTCTGCGGCTGGTTGGCGATGAAGCCGAACAGGGCGAGGATGTACCCTGCCAGCCCGGCGCCGACGGCGAGGCCCAGCTTCGCCGCAAAACCGCCCCCGGAGTAGATCAGCGCCGTCGTTCGGCGGCCGCTTTTCCACTCGCCGTAGTCGGCGCAATCGGCGTTCATGGCGAACACCAGCGGCGGCAAGGGGCCGGAGATCAGCGTGGCGAAACAGTTGACGGCGACCATCAGCCAGTACTGGTCCGCCGGGATGAAGAAGAACAGGCCGTTGATCACCGCGCTTGCTGCGGTCAGGGCGATCATCAAGTGCCGTTTTTCAAAACGCTGCGTGAGCGGGCGCGTCAGGGTCACTCCAATGACCATGGCAATGGTGCCCAGCGACATGAAGACCGAGGCCATGTCGAATGTCAGGCCGAACATCGAGAACAACGCGGCCCCGTCGTCGCCGACGTAGTACTTGAAGTAGTAGAGCAGGCCGCCGTTGCGCACCGCGGTCTGCATCAGGGCGAAGATGCCGGACACGAACAGGGCGATCCAAGGCAGGTTGCGCATCAACGCGCCGAGTTCCGCCTTCACGTCCGGCTTGATCGGCACCGCCTGAACCCGTTCCTTGGTGGCCGCGAACGTCCACCAAAAAAGGGCCACGGAAAACACCGCGAACAGCATCATGGTCAGGCGGTAGCCTTCGGCCTCGTCGCCGCCGCCGAGCAGGCGCTGCAACGGCCCCACGAAGGTGACGACCAGCCAACCGGCGCCGAAGGCACAGACGAATCGATAGGTGGAGACCTTCACTCGTTCGTCAGACGAGGGCGAGATCACGCCCATCAACGCCGAATAGGGAATGTTGATCGCCGTGTAGGCCAGCATCATCAGCGAGTAGGTGACATAGGCATAGACCAGCTTCCAGGTCGGCGAGAGGTCGGGACCAAAGAACATGGCGTATCCCAGCAATCCATAGGGCACCGCCATGGTCAGCAGGTAGGGCCGGAACTTGCCCCAGCGGGTGTTGGTGCGGTCCGCCACCAAGCCCATCGCCGGGTCGCTGAAGGCATCGACCAGCTTGGTGACCAGGAACATCGTGCCCACCGCCGCCGGCGCCAAGCCGAACACGTCGGTGTAGTAGATCAGCAAAAAGACATTGAAGGCTTGAAAGAAGAAGTTGGACGCGGCATCGCCCATGCCATAGCCCAGCTTTTCCGAGAACTTCAGTTTTTCGACGGGCTGGGCAGGCCTCAAATCAATGGCGCTCATAGACTGGTTCCTGTTTGTTGTTTTGAGGTTCCCACCGCGGCGCTAACACGCAGGAAACAGGCACTTTGGCTGCAGAACGTCCATCGCGGGAAGGAACGGCGCTACGCGCCGTCCGAGGGCAAGATGCCCTCGCTCCAAGGGTCCACGCCCGAGCCTCGCTCCAAGGGTCCACGCCCGAACCTCGCTCCAAGGGTCCACGCCCGAACCTCGCTCCAAGGGTCCACGCCCGAACCTCGCGTCACCCCCCGGAGCGAGGGCGTCCCGCCCTCGATTGGGCCGTTGGAATGCGCTTTCCATCGGAAGGTTGGGAGTTTGTTTCATACGAGCTTCCACCTTGGGCCAACGGGTCAGCCCGGCGCGGCCCTGCAGTAGTGATCGATGAAGCGCTGGTGCTCCGGGAGCTGGCTGACGAAGCTGTCCGTGGCGCCGTGAATGCCGGTGAGGAATTGCCGCAACTCATCCTCGCTCATCATGTTGACGATCGGGTGGTACTGCTCCGGCGTGAGCCCTTGGCCGAGCATCACCTGGATCCACGAGTTCTCGCCAAACAGCTCAGTGGGCACCTTGAACACCCGGCCCGCCTGCTTGAACAGCTCGATGCGGTGGCGGAGGGAATCCGGTATGTCCATGTCCCGGCAATGGCGCCAGAACGGCGTGTCCGCCCGCTCGGTCACATGGTAGTGCAGGACGATGAAGTCCCGGACGTTGTCGATTTCGAAGCGCATCTGGTTGTTGAACTCATCGACATCCGGTTGTCGGATGCCGTCGTAGGGGAACATCTGCATCAGCCGGATGATGGCGCGCTGAATGAGATGGATGCTGGTTGACTCCAGGGGTTCGATGAACCCGGAGGACAGCCCCATGGCCACGCAGTTCTTGTGCCAGTGCCGTCGCCGCGAGCCGGTCTTGAACTTGATCACCCGAGGTTCGGTCAGCACCCGGCCCTGCACCTTGCCGAGCAGGCGCTCGACCGCTTCGTCATCGGACCAGTGCTCGGCGCTGAACACCACGCCGTTGCCGACCCGGTGCTGCAGCGGAATGCGCCACTGCCAACCGGCCTCCCGGGCAATGGCCCGGGTGTACGGAATGGGCGGCTGCACGGATTCGGTCTGCACCGCGACGGCGCTGTCGCAGGGCAGCCAGTGCCGCCAGTCATCGTAGCCCGCCTTCAGGGTTTGCTCGATCAGGAGGCCCCGGAAGCCGGTGCAGTCGATGAACAGGTCTCCTTCGACAAGCTGTCCGGACTGCAGCCGCAGGCCGGTGATGAAGCCGCTGTCCGAATCCTGCTCCACCCGCTCGATGCGGCCCTCCTGCCGCACGGCGCCGTGCTCCTCCGCCATGCCGCGCAGAAAGCGCGCATACAGCGAAGCGTCGATGTGGTACGCGTAGTTGAGGCCCTGCTTGGCCATGACCGCGAAGCGATTCCGCTTGGCGGCCAACCACTCCTTGCAGTACTCGCCGAACTCCCGGCTGATGCCCATTTTCCGGCCCTTGAGCCAGAAGTGCTGGAATCCGGCGGCCCAACTGTCCTGGCCGGTCCAGCCAAAGGAGTGGATGTAGTCCTCCCCCACGTCGCGCCAATTCTCGAACGAGATGCCCAGCTTGAAGGTGCCCTGCACCGCCCTGAGGAAGTCCTGCTCCTTGATCTTGAGCAGATCGTGCAGGGTGATCAACGTGGGAATGGTGGCTTCGCCAACGCCCACGGTGCCGATCTCATCGGACTCCACCAAGGTGATGTCGAGCGTTTTGCCCAAGAGCTTGGCCAGCGATGCGGCAGCCATCCAGCCGGCGGTTCCGCCGCCGGCGACCACGACCTTGTGAATCTTTCCGTGCTGCAAGGCTTGCCTCCTGAAACTCCTAAATTGCGGGTCAGCGATTCAGCTTGTTGAGCAGCTCCGCGCGCAAGCGCTTCGCCGCCGTCTCGTCGAGCGGGCCGAGCCATCCCCTGCCGGCCTCTGGAATGTGCTCGCAAGTTGACCTGTCAGCATCGAACACGTAGTGATCGAACAGGCTGCGGCAGGCTTCCCGTTGCCGCGGAGGAAGCTCCCGCAAGGCCAATATGGCGTGCAGCAGGGCTTCCGAAGGCGACCCCATCGCCGCCGGCGTCACACACCACCAGTAGTTGACCAACAGGTTGAACGGCGCCATCGATTCGATGTGGTGCCACCACATGCTGGGAATGAAGACGGCATCTCCCGGCTTGAGCACCGCCGTCTGACCGTGCTCAATGGCATCGGCAAACTTGGGAAATCGCTCAAGGTCGGGCGCCGCGAAATCGACCAGGCTGATGGCCTGGCCCGAAGGCGTCCGATCCAAGGGACCGACGTACAGGTTGCCAACTTGGTCAGGCGGAAACAGCGTGAACCGCCGCTGCCCGGAAACCACGCAGGCCAGATTGTCGGGAAAGTCGTAGTGCGCGGAAATCCGGGTCCGGTTGCCGAGCCAGAAACTCACGAGCGCATCGTCCGCCGGCAGCCGCACGTCGTTTTGCGAGCGGAATCCCGGCAGCCACTCATCGACCGGCGTTGAACCCACGTAGATGGTCGCCATGCGCTCATCGCGTTCCGGTTCGGCGAGCTTCTCGAATATCTGGGGCAGGGTGGCCTTGCCGGCGCGAAAGTTGAACCCGGTGAACCCAGGGTCGTAGAAGAACCGACCGTCGATCGACGCATCCCCGACGTAGGCGGTCACCGGCGCTTGCGACCAGAACCGGGCGAGGTAGCGGGCGGCCGACTCGGCCGAGGCGCCGCATTCACGCACCGCAGGCCAGCCGCTCACCAGCCCGCTCAGGCGCACGGGCACGCCGGCGTCGAACACCGATTCCGGGACAACGCCGTCCGCGCAGTCCAAGGCCGGCATCGGTTTGAGATCAGAGATCCAGGTCACTGGCCTGCCCGCCTTCCAGTGATGCGTTTTTCAACTCCACCAAGCGTTGAATGTTGGCCATGGAGGCCAAGGCCATGAACAGCGGCGCCAGAAAGCCCTCGCGGTTGAATTCGCCCAGCGTCCCGCCCGACAGTGCCTGCACCTTCTCTTCGTTGACGCAGTGATAGCCGATCAACTGGTATCGGGAGCCGTCCTTCAGCTCCACTTCCAAGGTGACGTTCTCGATCAGGTCATGCTCGGCCAGGGCTCGGGTGAAGGCCTTGTTGTGCTCGATGCCCGCATAGATGGTCTCCAGCAAATCGGCCGCATCCTCCAGGAAGGGCGTACGTCCCCCCAATGGCTGGAACAACGCCTCCCCGGCATCGGCGCTCACCCGCGGATGCGCCATGTCCAGCGACAGCACGCGGGTTCGCCCCGGATTGCTCGGATCCTTGGAATCCTGATAACCGATCAGGAATGGCTCGCGCCGCACCATGGCCGGCACGTACCCAGCGTGCCAACCGTCGTCGTCGAGAAAGAGGTTCTCCCCCTCCTGAAAGCCGAACAGCGCCACCGGGTAGAAGCCGCCGTTCGCATCCTGCTGAAACAGGATCGGGTAGAACGCCTGGACGTTGCGGAACTCGAATGGAAAGGTGGGAACCTGCATCACGGCGTCGCCGTAACGGGCGGACCGCTCGGTGATGATGCGCACGTCCTGGTGATCGACGTTGTTCAGCAGCGCGAAGTCAGCCACGGTCAAGCCTGCCCAGATCCGCGTTGCTCGATGGCGCAAAGCAGATCCCGGTTCGACGGCAACGCCCGCGCCATCCGCGCACCCTGCTCACGCACGCCGTGGAACACCTCGTCCGCCCGCTCGCGCAGGCGGGCGTAGGGCGCCGCGTCGGCGCCGGTATGGCAGGGCCTGAAGCCCATGCCGTACAGAACGTATTGATAGCTGGCCGAGGGGAACAGTTCGTCCAAGCGCGGCGCATCGTCGTGCCAGGGCGGCTGCTGCCGCCACAGGGTCAATTTCTCGCGCAACCCTTCCGGGCATGAATCCGTTGCCCGGTTGTCCAGCCAGTACGCGCTGTCGTCGCGGCGGCTGGTGGCGTAGTGCAGCTTGAGAAACTCAACGACCCGCTCCCAGTGGTAGCCCATCTTCCCATTGAAGCGCCCGGCAACCACGTCCATGACCCGCCGGTCCCTCGGCAGTTGCCCGGCGATGATCGACGCCGACTGCTCGATCAGGGCGAGCGCCGAGGCTTCCAGCGGTTCCACGAAACCGGCTGACAAGCCCACGGCGACGCTGTTCCTGATCCAGGGCGCCCGGCGATAGCCCGGCTCGAACGCAATGGTCCGAGTGCTGAGCGCGTCCGCATCGATGCCCGGTGAAGTTCGCTCGACATAGCGCTGGAGCGCCCGTTGCGCCGCTGCCTCGTCGATGTGGGCGCTGGAGTACACATGGCCTAGGCCCCTGCGGGTGCCGAGCCCGATGTCCCAGATCCATCCGGCGGACTGCGCAGTGGCTCGAGTGACTGATGCAATGGCTTCCTCCGCCTCAGCATGGGGCACTTGGACGGCAATCGCCCGGTCGTTGAACAACAGGCTTCGCACGGAGTGAAACGGCTCGCCGTAGTGCTCGCCAATCAACAAGGCCCGCTGGCCAGTGCAATCCACGAACAGATCGCCCTCGATGCGTTCGCCGGTGTCAAGCGCCAGTGCCGCGATGTCCCCGTCCGGGTGCGACTCGACCTGCTGGACATTGCCCGCGACGTAGCCTACGCCGAGCTGCCCTACCGCATGCCCGTGCAGCAGCGCGGCGAATTTGCCCGCATCGAGGTGATAGCCATAGTTCAGGGTAAAGGCGTATTCGGGGGTCGCCAATTGCTTGGGGGCAAGCCCCTCGGCGATCACTCGGGCCTGGGGCGTGACGAAATCGGCAAAGGGCGTCCCTCGGCCCTGTTCCAGCCAATATCGGGCGGGATTCAGGTTTGCGTATTCCAGCGGCAGGCTGAAGGGATGACTATAGCTGTCTGCGGCATGGCTGTCCGTCGAATCGCCGTTGCCTGCCCATCCGAAGAACCGGGTGCCCTGCTTGAAGCTGGCATCGGTGGCGCGGATCATCTTGTCTTCGGAGAGGCCGAGGCTTTGCAGGGTCGAGCGCATCGACGGCCAAGTCCCCTCGCCGACGCCGATGGTCGGTATGTCGGGAGACTCCACGAGCACCACCCGCAACGAATCGTGCCCGCCGCCGGGATACTCGGCCGCAATTCGGTTGGCGGTTATCCATCCGGCGGTGCCGCCCCCCACCACCACAACCGTCCGAGTTGGCCGATTCATCGCCCGAAGCCCTTAAGCCCAGTGCCCTGCGAACCCTACCAAAACGGACCGCGGCTTGCGCGGCCCGTTTTCCATTTGCTTTTAGAACTTGTATCTGAGGCCTAGGTTGTAGCGCGGCCCGCTCTGGCCCGCGAACAGCGTCTGCAGCTTGTCCCGGCCATATACATGCGTGGTTTCGTCGGTGAGGTTGAGCACATCGAAGTACGCCTGTATCTGGTCGGTGAACCAGTAGCTCACACTGAGGTCAAGCTGCTGGTAGTCGGCAACGTGCGTCGGTGGCCCGGCGCCCACGTTGGCTTGGCCGGTGCCGGCCAGGAAGTCGTCCCGCCAATTCCACGCGACCCGCACGCTGAGATCGTTCTTGTCGTAGAAGGCGATCAGGTTGGCGGAGTCGCTTAGGCCCGTGAGCACGAATTGCTGCTCAAGGCTGAAGTTGTCGTAGCCGACATCCGCCTCCACCAAGGTGGCGTTGGCAATGAAGCCAAAGCCGCTGTCTCCGAAGGTGTGCTGGATGACGAACTCCCAGCCCTTCATGGTGGCCTGCTCGATGTTCACCGGCACGGTCAGGTTGAAGGGCGAGGCCGGATCCCGGCCAGCCACGCCGGAGATGATGCCGTTGGCGGCATCCACACCGGGCGCATCGGCGCGGTTTTCGAGAATCCACGAATACAGGGTGCCGCCATCCGAGCTGCCGGTGGCTGCTCGCGCCTCGTCGCCGAGTGGGCCTAGAGCGGGATGGGGCAGACCAAAAGTATCCTCCACCACGGAGGCGGTGCCGATGAAGTTGTCCACGTCCTTGTGAAACCAGCCGACGGCAACGTAGCTGTCTTCGCCATAGTAGTACTCGAAGGAGACGTCGATGTTCTGGGACTCGAACGGCAGCAGGTTCGGGTTGCCCCGATTGCCGGTGCCCCCGTCAACCCGCAACAGCGAATTGATGGTCTGGCCACCTTGGATGTCGCCGTAGTTGGGCCGGGTCATGGTCTCGCTGTACGAGAAGCGCCCCACCAAGCTGTCGGTCAAGTCGATCTTGAAGTCGAAGTTTGGCAGAAGGACGTCATAGTCTCCCTTAAGCTCCGTGAAGTCCGGGTCGCCCTGCACGGCGGTCAACTCGTTGCCGGCCACCCAGTTGATGGCCGTGTAGGCGGGCGAGAGCGCCTGGGAGTCGATGTCGGTCTGCTCGTAGCGCAACCCCACCCGAATGTCCACGTAGGTCGGTCCGAGATCGGTGCCCATGTTCACTTGGATGTACGCCGCCTCGGTCTCCTCCTGGGTGCGCCGGTCGGAGGTGAAGCGGCTTGAGGTGCAAAGGCCCGTGCCGCAGTCGCCCATGTCCGTGAGCATGAATATGTCCGCTTCCCCGGAGGCCATCAGGGCTTCGGTGCGGTCGATCACCGCGTCCATCTCCCACGTGTAGAAGTCCGTTTGCCGCCGCGAATCGCCGCCGCCCGGGACCTCATCAAAGGCGTCTTCCGACGAGGCCGGAGACACCAGGTCGGCAATGGCGCCCGGTTGGGTGACGCCTCCCCAGGCGTCGCGCTGCACCACGGAGCCGGCCGAGCGGTTGTTGACCTCCGTGAGCTGGATGCCGAAGTCAACGCTCTCGATGAAGTCGAAGTCGAACTCGAAACTGCCCGCCACCTTGGCCTGCTCAATGCCCATCTTCGCGTAGTTGTTCGTGAACACGCTGCCGGTGACGATCATGTCGTCCGGCGACAGCGGGTTGCCCAAGGTCAGTTCGAGAACCGGCAAGTCCTCGCCGAAGTAGCCGGTTGTCTTGTCGCGGCTGAACGCGGCCATGGACAGCAGGGCGGAGTCGCCGAAGGGGCTGTCCGGACGGCGCTTGGCGGTGGAGTCGTGATAGTCGAACTCCAGGGACAGCCGGTCGGTGACGTCCCAGATCAGGTTCAGCCCGGTGGAGCCGTTCTTGGTCTGCCACGCGTCCTGTCCGGCCCCCATGGAGTAGTCGCTGTTGGACGAGTTTTCGGTGTAGGTCAGGGGCGTGGCTTGGGGACCGTCGGTCCAGAGCGTTTCCTGCCCCCCGAAATTGAACCAGGCCGAGAGATTGTTGTAGGTGCGCTCCAGCTCCACTTCGGAATAGGTGTAGTCCAGCGTCGCCACGAGCCGCTCACTCGGCTGCCACTGCAGGGTGAGCTGGCCGTTGGTGCGCACCCGGTCGTATTCCGCCAGTTCGTAGCCAATGGCCTGTGGCACCGAGTAGAGGTCGTCGTCGCCGGGGCGATTTTGCTGGTTGGGGTCACCGGCGGGCGGGATGCCGCCCCACTCCGACCGACCGATGCCGCACCAGCAGTTGTTCACGTCGCCCTGGAACGTCCGCCAGCCGCTGACATTGGCGGTGTTGGCGCCGTTGTTGCGCTCTTGGCGCACGGCGCTTAAGGCGATGCCCACAGTGTCGTCGGCGAAGGTGTTGGAAAACAGGGCCGAAATCTCCGGCGTTGCGTCCTTGCCCTCCTCGGTGGAGCTATCCATCAGGGCGCTCGCCGCGGCCGTGAAAGTCATGCCGGGATTGTCCAACGGGCGGGTGGTGCGGATGTTGATGGTGGAGCCGATGCCGCCGGTGGGCACGTTCGCCTGGCCGCTCTTGTACACCTCCACCGAGCTGATGCCCTCCGAGGCGAGGTTGCCAAAGTCGAAGGAGCGGCCCGATGGTTCATTCCCGCCACCTGCCGTCGGCATCTGCCGGCCATTGAGCAGCACGAGGTTGAAGTCAGGACCGAAGCCGCGAACCGTGACCCGCGCGCCTTCGCCGCGTTCGCGGTCGATGGAAACGCCGGTGATGCGTTGCAGGGACTCGGCCAGATTGCTGTCGGGGAAATCACCGATGTCCTCCGCGGTGATCGCATCGACAACGCCATCCCGGTTCCTCTTGAGGTCCATGGACCGCTTGAGGCTCTGGCGGATGCCAACGACGACGACCTCCTCGATCACTTCTCCCTGCGCGGCGGCTCCCGCATCCTCTTGCCCATGGGCAACGCCGCCCGCTATGGCCAGCGACACGGCCGCTGCAATCGGCGACTTCCTGAAAGCAGAAATAGACACTTTGACCACCCCAGTATTTGTTCAGTAACGAATTCCCGACCCCCGGACCACGGCAACTCCGCCTGCGCCTTGGCATAGTCGGAATGACCATACTGCAAGAGCTGTGTATAAGCATTTCCGACAACGTTGTCAACCCTGGCTGGGGCCAAGCCGGTACACGGGATTGCGGCTTGCGAATGCCAGCCATTAGAATTGGCGGGCCATGGAGCCACTCTGGGAACTGGCGGTTCGGCTGGGCGCTCCGGTTTTCAACCTGCTCCTGCCGGGCAGCCGCATCTTTCTGCCCTATCTGGCGGGCGCTTTCCTGCTCGCCTTTCTGGTTTACCTGGCACGGGCCGCCGAGGCTCCCGGCCCGGCAGAGGGCGTCCGGCACGGCTTTCTGGACTTCTGTTTCACCAGGCGCATCTACGCGCATCGATCGGCTCTGGTTGACTACCGCTTCTATGCTGCAAACAGCCTGCTCAAGGCCTTCGGCTTGGTGCCGGTTCTGGTCGGCGTTCCACTGGTGGCGGAGGTCACTGCCGGCTGGCTGGCGGCGCTCGCCCCGGCCGGGCCATCGACCGTAGGCGCGGCCCCGGCGACGGCAGGCCTCCCGGTCGGCCCGTTGGTGCAGTTCGGCTACACGCTCGCCCTGCTCGTCGCCTTGGACGGCGGGCTGTTTGTTGCCCACTATCTGCAGCACCGCGTGCCGGTGCTCTGGGAGTTTCACAAGGTGCACCACTCCGCCCAGGTGCTGACCCCCATCACGCTTTACCGCATGCATCCGGTGGACGACATCCTGGCGGGAACCAGCACCGCCCTGGCGATGGGCGCCGTGGTCGGCGCGTTCAACTGGCGCTACGGCGGCGACGTCGCCGAATTCCTGGTCGCCGGCCTCAACCCCGGCCTGTTCCTGTTCTACTTGCTGGGCTACAACCTGCGCCACAGCCACATCTGGCTGGCCTATCCGCGCTGGCTGTCCGGGCTGCTGATCAGCCCGGCGCAGCATCAGATCCATCACAGCAGCGCCGCCGTCCACTTCAACAAGAACCTGGGCTTCATCTTCTCCTTCTGGGACCGGATGGCGGGAACCCTCCACTTGCCCACGAAGCCGGAGCCCATCACGTTCGGCCTCGGCGGCGGCCAGGATGACCAGTACGACGGGGTCATCGCCCTCTACACGCTGCCCTTCAGGAAGGCGGCTCGCCGGATGCTGGGCCCGGCGCCCGGGCGGCGGCCGGCCAGGAGGGGCGGCCCAAACCGCCCCCCACCCTGCCCCCCCGCCCCGTAGCCCGCGCCC
>JAPPIX010000042.1:6976-8372 GCA_028820495.1 Gammaproteobacteria bacterium | reverse complement strand
AAAACCCCCGCCCCTTCCGCCCGGGGGCGCGCGGTTGGGGGCGCCCGGCGCCCGGGCGCCGGCCGTCCTGATGAGCCTGACCAAAGCGCCGCAATCGCTGCAGACCGTCCTGTTCGCCGGCACCGCATTGGCCGGCGCCGCGCTGCTGTTCTGGGTGCAGCCGCTGTTCACCAAGATGGCGCTGCCGCTGCTGGGCGGCTCGCCGTCGGTATGGAACACGGCGATGGTCTTCTTTCAGACCATGCTGCTGGCCGCCTACGCCTACGTCCACGGGCTGACCCGTTGGCTTGCGCCCCGCGGCCAACTGGCGGTTCACTCCGCGCTGCTCGGCGCCGCGGCGCTCGCCCTGCCGCTGGGCATCGCCGAGGGCTGGCTGCCGGAGGCCGGCCTCCCGCCCGCCGCCTGGCTGCTGCTGCTGCTGGCGGCGTCGCTGGGCGCGCCGTTTTTCGCCGTGGCGGCGACTGCGCCCCTGCTGCAGCGGTGGTTCTCCCTAGGCAGCCACCCGCAGGCCGCCGACCCCTACTTTCTCTATGCGGCGAGCAATGCCGGCAGCGTGGCGGCGCTGCTGGCCTTTCCGTTCGTTCTGGAACCCCTGCTGAATACGGGAACCCAATCCATGGCTTGGACCTTCGGCTACCTCCTGCTGGCGCTTTGCCTGCTGGCCTGCGGCGCCAGCATCGTGCGGTCCAAGCCGCAGTCGATGCCGGATAGGGCTGCGCCGTCCGCGGCAACGCCCGCCGCTGCGGTTGGCTGGCGGCAGCGGGCAGGGTGGACGGCCTACAGCGCCCTGCCCTCCGGGCTGCTGCTGGGGGTCACCGCGCACATCAGCACCGACATCGCCTCCTCGCCGCTGCTGTGGACGGTGCCGCTGGCGCTGTACCTGTTGACCTTTGTCAATGCCTTCGCCCGCCGGCCCCTGGCTTCCCGCCAACCGGCCGCGCGGGCCATGGCCTTCGCCATCGTGCTGCTGGCCGCGGTGTTCCCCTTCCGGGAGCCGGCGGGCATCTTCCTGCCGCTGCATCTAGGGGCCTTTTTCTGCATTGCGCTGGCCTGCCACGCTGAATTGGCCGCCCGCCGTCCGCCCGCCGGAGCCCTCACCGAGTTCTACCTGTTCCTTTCCCTCGGCGGACTGCTGGGCGGCGTCCTGGTCGTCTTGGCCGCGCCGCTGGCGTTCGATGCCGTGCTGGAGTACCCGCTGTGCCTTGCGTTGGCGGCGGCCCTGCTGCCGCGCCGCAGCGCGGCAGCCAATCAGCCCGCCCCGCAACCGGGCGCGAAAAGCGCCGCGGCCCTTACCCGCAGCGACCTCGCGCTCGCGGCCGCGGTCGCGGGCGGGGGGGGGGGGGGCCCGGGGGGGGGGGGGGGGGGGGGGGGGGGGGGTGTGGGGGGGGGGGCGGTG
>JAPPIX010000042.1:0-6966 GCA_028820495.1 Gammaproteobacteria bacterium | reverse complement strand
GGGCTGCCGCCCCCGGGGGCCGTGGGGGGGGGGGCGCCCCGCCGCCCGCGCCGCCGCGGGCCACCAAACCCCCCCCCCCCCCACCCCCCCCCAAACCCCCCCGCGGCCCTTACCCGCAGCGACCTCGCGCTCGCGGCCGCGGTCGCCGCCTTGGCGCTGGGCGCCAAGGCGTTGGTGAACGGGCTGGGCGTCTCCTTTCCGGCGATTGCCCAGTTTGGGCTGCTGGGCCTGCTGGCGGTGCTCACGCTGTCCCGGCAGCTGCGCCCGCCGGCCTTCGCGCTGTGCGTCGGGGGCCTGTTGCTCAGCGCCCATCAGCCCATGTGGAGCGATGGCGCGGTCTGGACGGGGCGCAGCTTCTTCGGGGTCTATCGCGTTAAGGAATCCGCGCAGCCGCCCACGCGATACCTAGCGCACGGCACCACCAACCACGGGGGCCAGTGGATGCCTCGGCCGGGGGTGGTCAAGCCCACCACCTACCACACGCCGTCGAGTCCGGCCGCCGAGGTGGTCCGCCGCCTTCGCGCCCGTTCGCCAGCGCTCCGGGTCGGCGTTGCCGGGGTCGGCACCGGCGCCATGGCCTACCATCGGCAGCCTGGGGATTGGTGGCGCTACTATGAGATCGACCCGTTGGTGGCATGGCTGGCCACTGACAGCGGCTACTTCGAGATGATGCCGCGCCACGATCCGGACGCGTCGATCGTGCTCGGCGACGCGCGGCTGGCCTTGGCCGGCGAGCCGGACGGCCAGTTCGACCTGCTGCTCATGGATGCGTTCAGTTCCGACGCGGTGCCGATTCACCTGCTGACCCAGGAGGCCATGTCGCTCTACATGGCCAAGCTGCGCGGCGACGGCATCCTGCTGCTGCACATCTCCAACCGCCTGCTCCACTTGGCGCCGCCGGTGGCGGGCAACGTGGCCAAACTGGGGCTGGCGGCCCGCACGGGATCGTTGGGGCAGGTGGATGAGGCCGCCGACCCAACCGCCGCCCCCTCCCAGTGGGTGGCCGTGGCCCGCGAGGACGCAACGCTTGACGCACTCGGCCTCGGCCCCCGGTGGACCTCCCTCGACGGCGCCGGCCAAAGCGGGTGGCGCGACGACTTCTCCAATCTGGCGGGCGCCGTTCGTTGGCTGGGCGCATTGCGCGACGGCGGCTAGCAGGCCGAGTCCCGGCCATCATCAGGCCACTGCCGCGTTTCCGTTCGCGCTAATTCCGATGGGCGCCGCCGTCCCTGCCCTTCGGCGGGCGCACGCGGTACAGGCCCATGCCGTCCCGGAGCAGGACCGGGGCCAGCCATGGAGGAGGGTTCCCCGCAGCCAGCCGCTCGTTGAGGTAGCCGGGACGATTCGGATGGTTCGTAAACGGCGCGTAGCGGCTGCAGAACAATATCGCCGCGACGTCCCGCGCCTCGACGATTCCGCGCGCCTCCTGCTCGGTGCCGCCGAACAGGCGGCGGTGGTCGCGGAGCCCGCGCACGTTGCGGTGCACGGGCGCCGCCAGCACGCTGTGGGCGGTCAGCAGCAGGAGCTCCGGGCCTAGGTCAATGGGGGCCGCGATGGTGCGCGGCGTTGCGCCAAATTCCCCGGGATCATTGAGAACGGCCAGGGCCGGCTGCAGTTCGCACGGCTCTTCGGGCGGCCTCGCGGGGGTTGCGAACGTCCGCGCCGTCCATTGCGGCGCCGTCAGCAAGGCCAGGCAGAAGATGGGCAGGCTGAGCCGGGCGGCCAAGCGGCCCAGCAGGGTGGTGAAGTCCGTCGCGCGGCGGTTCACCTCGGCGGCCAGCGGAACCAGGGCCACCGCCGCGGCCAAGCCAGCTTGGGGAGCGCTGCGGACCTGCCAAGCCATTGCAGCGCCGGTCGCCAGCAGCAGCGCCGCCAGCGCCATCCAACGCCGGTCGTCCCGGCTGCCGGGGCGCATCGCCTGGGCACCCGCGAAGGCCAGTGCGGCGAGCGGCAACGTGGCCATGGCGATGGCGTTGCCAGGTGTGGCGGCGAGCAAGCTGAGCAGCGATTGCGCCTCGGCAACCGAGCCGAACCAGTAGCGCAACTCGTCCGGGAGGCCCGCGTAGGGCGCGATGACGCAGATGGGCAGCAGGCCCGCGACCGACGCCAAACCGGCCATCCCCAAGCCCCCCAACAGGGCGGTTCGAGGCATCGGCCCGCACTGCGGCAGTTGCCGCTCCAGCAGCAGGGCGCCGCATCCGGCCGTCAGCACCAAGGCGGCGAGCGCCAGTTGCGCGATGGACAGGCGGTCGCACTGCGCCGCTGCCCAATCCATCGGGGGCAGGGTCAGCATCAGGCCCGTCGCCGCGGCGCCGAACAGGCCCATGCCAAAGGCCCCCAAGGCGCTGGCGCGAACGCCGCGCAACGCCCAAGCCAAGCCCAGGGCGACCGCAATGGCGGCCACCAACGGCAGGGTCTCAAGGCCAATGGCCCAGGACGCGCCGCCCGCCGCGCCGAGGCTTGCGCCCGTGCGGGAGCGGTTCGATTCCAGGACGCGGAGCAGCAGCCCGATGGCCAGAGCGGCCAGCAGCAGCTGCAGCCCGTGGTGATCGACCCGGCCGGGATGGAATTGTCCGATGGGAACCATGAGCGCCGGAACCATGAGCACCAGCGGCAGGGTGCGCCGGTGGCCGGCCAAGGGCGCTGCCGCCCAACAGAACAGGCCCACGAACAGCCCCCCCAACAGCGGCGGCACGACCAAGGCCGCCGCCTCCAGAGCCTTGGCCCGGCCCAGCCAAGGCTCGGCCATGAGGATGGCCGCGGCCAGCGGCAGGTCGGCCAGCCGGGATAGATGCGTGGCAACGCCCTCGGGCGGATCCATCCGCCGTTGCACGAGGTCGTACCAGCCCTGCCCGTCCATCCAGTCAACGACTTGCGCCATGCGCGTGAAGTCGTCGGGACCGCGCAGCAAGCCGCCGATGCCGCCGTCATCGCCCAAACCGTTCCACAACAGGCGGCCGAAGGTGAGCACCCCTAGGATGGCACAGATCAAGGCAAGCCCCGCCCGGCTTGCCGGCGGTGCCAAGACGCGCCCGGTTGCCGCGTTGGCGGGCTTAGCGTGCGGTCCCACAAGCGCGGCCATGCGAGGCCCTTTCACTGCCCGGCCACCTTGTGCGGGGTTTGGCGCCCGGCGTGGCCGTGCGGCGCCGACGCCTAGCCGCCGCCAAAGGAACTCATGTTCTCTGAGAGCTTCCTGAAGGCCGGCCCGCCGACGATGACCAGAATGCCCGGCAGGATGCCGGCGATGGACGGCACCACCAGCAGGGTGGGCAAGCGGCCCATCTTTTCCTTGACCCGCGCTACGGACTCGACCCGTATGGAACTGGCGAGCCGGCGCAGGGAATCCGCCAGCGGGGTGCCGTGCCGCTCGCTTTGATCGACCGTGATGGCCAAGTCCCGGAAGTTCTGGCTCTCCAATCGATCAGCCAGCCGGCCCAGCGCCTCCCCGCGGGTGCGGCCATGGACGTTCACGTCCAGCAGCACTTGGCTGAACTCCGCCTCCAGGTCGGGATGCAGCGAACCCAGGTTGTCAACCGTGCGCTGCAGCGCACGGTCAAAGGTCAAGCCGGACTCCAGGCAAATCACCAATAGATCGAAGGTGTCCGGGAGGCCGGCGTTCATGCGCCAAATGCGGTTGCCCGCAAGCCGATTCAGGATCAGCTCGGGAAAGACGTTGAGCATCACCCCAGTCAGCAGGCCGCCAACCAAGCCGCCGAGCACGGCCATCAGCCCGGAGAGGTAGGCAACCGCCGCGAAGCCCCCCGCCAGGAACCCGCCCAGCAAGCTGGTGAACTTGATGCCCAACATGGTGCCCACGGCGTTGGGGGAGTTGAAGCCCGCCCGCTGCAGGCTGATGGCCATCTTGCGCCGGTCCTCATCGCCGAGCGGCAGCAGGCGGCCGCCGATGGCCAGCACGCCGCTCAGCTTGGACAGCAATCCCGCCGTGCCCGCCGCCACGTTCACCGTGCGCCGCGTTTCCCCATGCCCCCCGGACGCCAGCCTGATGCGGCGCCCGATGAAAGCCTGGTGGAAAAGGCGCATGTTGAAGTGGTACGCGACGACCGCCACGAGCATGAGGCCGATGGCGTCCGCCAGCCAAACCATGCCGGCGGTCATCGTTGCGCGCTCCGAATCATCATCCAGGACACCAGCAGGCCGCCGACGATGAAACCGATGCCGATGCCGAACAAGTGGCGCCCAGCGCCGAGCAGTTCGTCCAGCAGCTCCGGCTGCATGAGCGCCTGCAGGCCGACCCCCGCAAAGGGGACCATCGCCAGGATGATCATGGTGATGCGCGACTCGGCCGTGGCGGCCTTCATTTGGGTGCGGTTGTCCAGCCGGGCGCGCAGGGAGTTGCTCAGGTTGTCGATCGATTCGGAGAGGTTGCCGCCGGCCGACGCCTGGGTGGAAAACACCGCGGCAAGCATCAACAGCTCGGTGACCCGCGTCCGGCGGGCCTCGCGGTCCATGGCCTCGCCGACCGAAACCCCGAAGTCCGCCGCCAGCAGAATGCTGTTCAGGGAGGCCTTGACCGGCTCCTCGGCCGCCGCCGCCGCGGAAGCCAGCGCCTGATGGCCGGATATGCCATAGCGCACCATCCGCTGCATGTCGTCCAGAATCACGAGAAAGCGGGTGCTGAAGAGGGAACGCCGGGCGTCTTCCAGAACCGTGCCCACGTTCCAGGCCAAGGCGCCGCCCACCAAGGCCGAGGCGACGTAGGCGAGGGAAGCCGCCAAGCCAAAGAACTGCAGGGCGGCGGCCATGGCGAAGAAGCACAACACGCCCGCAGCCGCCGAGATGATGGCCGCCCGAACGCCGCCCACCAACGGATAGCGGGCATTGAGGGAGGCGACCAGCCAGTGGTCGCGGCGGGCCTGCCCCTCGTCGAGGGCCGGTGCGGGTGCGTTGGCCGGCCCTTCAGCGGTTTGGTCGGCGGCAAGGAGGCCGGACAGCCGCGACATGCGCCGGCGAATGGCCGCTCGCCGCCGCAACGCCCGAATGCCGGATACGGACAGCCATCCAACCAAGGCGGCAGCAGCGCTGGCTGCGCCGAGCAGGAGCGACCCGCTCATCGGTCACCGCACCGGCGTTCAGCGCACGGCCTGCCCGCCAACCCCAAATCACGGGGCCACGGGCCGCGCTGCAGCCGTTCGGCCGTTGCTGGGAAAAAGGCTCCGTTCACCATCATGCGCCTTCGCGAATCGCGGTGCCGGAGGCGTCGCCTCCAGCTCGCCGCCGAGTGTACAGATGCGCCAAGCGCGGGTCAAAGAGTTGCGGAGGGGAAGTGGTTTTTCCACGGCGCACACCACTAAACTAGCCGCATTCGGGTTGCAGGGAGCGCCTTTTGCTTGGTGGTGGCGGGGACTTGGCAGCAGTGCCGCCCAGACGCAGTTTGATCGCGCGCATCCTCGGCAACCTCGCGTTGGCCGTGTCAGCGGCGTTGGCGGGTTGGCTCATCGTGACCTACTTGAGGGCTTCGGAGTGGCCGCTCGACCCGAGCGGGCACGTGGTTGGCTTGGATTTCATGGTCTTCTGGTCAACCGGCGTTCTCGTGGAGCAGGGCCAATTGCTCCAGTTGTTCGACGCAGCCCGCCTGCACACGCTGCAGGAAGGGCTCTTCGCGCGCGAACTTCCCGTCAAGCCCCGGATATGGACGCATCCCCCCCCCGCCCTGTTCATGACGCTGCCCTTGGCCCAGCTTCCCTACCTCGGGGCGTTGACCGCTTGGTCCTTGTTGCTGCTAGGGGCTTATCTGCTGGCAACGCGTCGGGTTGCCCTGCTGGCCGCACCGGCAACCTTTGCGAATCTCGTTTTCGGCCAGACGGGCTTCCTCGTGGCGGCGCTGTTCTTCGGAGCGCTTCAACACCTCGGCCGCCATCCGGCGCTGGCGGGGGTTCTCCTCGGGCTGATCGCCGTCAAGCCCCATCTGGGCCTGTTGATCCCGGTCGCGCTGCTGGCCTCCCGTGCCCACATGGCGTTTGCCGCCGCTGCGTTGACCGTAGGGGCACTGACGCTGCTCAGCGGGCTGGCGTTCGGTTGGGAGGCATGGCGCCTCTGGTTTGTGGAGGCGCTGTCACACCAGACGCGAATCCTTTCCGGGGATGTGGGCGGCAACATCCTGTTGTCGGTTTGGCAGGGCGCACGTTACCTCGGCCTGTCGGACGGCGCCGCGTGGGCGGTGCAGGCGGCGTCCACCCTGACCGCGGCCTCGGCGACATGGTGGGCCTTCTCACGCCTGCGCCACGGCCTGATCGGCGAACCGGCGGCGTTCTCAATCCTGATGCTGGCGACGGCCGCGGCCATCCCCTACATCTTCGCTTACGACTGGACATTGTTGAGCCCAGTGGCCTTGCACGCCTTGGCGCGATGGCGGCGCAAGGCGTGGACGCGGACGGGGATGCGGCTGGCGGACTTGGGGGAGTGCTTGGTCTGGTTGACGATCTGGCTCGCACCGATCCTGTACATGACGCCGCTCCCGGCCATTCCCGCGGTGGCAGCGCTGGCGCTCCTTGCGGCGCTGGCGCTGCTGATCCGCGGCGCGGTGCGCGAAGGACGGGAGCCCGGAACGCTCGATTGCCGGGCGTAAACGGCGAGCGGCTACGCTCCGCCGCCCCCGTGCAGCCGCGGATGGATTGGGGAATCGGGTTGCTTGGTGATGTCGTGCCCGACGAAGGCGATCAACATCTGCAGCCCGGACAGCACGGGCAGGCCGGCCAGCATGACGGTTCCCGCCGTGGCCAGTTCGGTGGACGCACACCAATGGTAGATGCCGAACGACAACCCGAACAGCACCGCGCAGACGCCAGTGGTGAGCAGCATGGATGCGATGCTGAAGCCGCGCAGGAAGTAGCAGTACAGCAAGCGCTTGACGGTGTTGCGAAGCGATTTCCACAGGAACGGGAGCGCTTCGCGAAGCACGCTGACGCCGCTCTTCTCATTGCCGTACACCGCCTCGATCGGCACCTC
>JAPPIX010000123.1 GCA_028820495.1 Gammaproteobacteria bacterium | reverse complement strand
AGCGCGGACACGGCGTTACGGCTGGCGCGGTACTTCGGGACGACACCGCAACTCTGGCTGAACCTGCAAAAGACATGGGAGCTTCGCCAAGCGGAGATAGCTGCGGGCCGGGAGATCGCGAAGTGCGTGACGCCTCGGCGATTGGCGTCTACAGCTACGGTGGCAGATGCCGGCTCCCAACCATCAGCGTGACATCTCACAAAGGCACGATGCCCCAGTGCTGAGCGTGGCGACTTGGACACTGAAGTGGGATCGGCCCGGCCACCACAACGGCAAGCACGCCGCTGACGCCGAAGGTGCAACCGATCAGCCGTTGGGTTGCCTCCATTTCCATGCAAGGTGTGCTCCATAGACAAATCCGGCGAATTCCACCAGCGCTAGCCCCAGCGCGGAATGCAGGAAGAGACCCCTGTGCTCAGGGACCACGTTCGAGTACAGGTCCGGACTCTCCAATACAAAGTGCAACACAAAGCCGAAGACAAAAGATGCTGCCATCGACGCTGAAAACAGAGCTGCGCCGATCTTCAGATTCCTTTTCCAAGCGATGTAGGTCGCAGCCCATGGCGCGATCGTGATGACAATCAGTATGAACAGAACTTGCAATGGGGTGTTTTCGACTTCTGCAACCACATGAGCGTATTGATGACCTCCACCAATGAGGAGGTGCAGCGCAGCAATGATCGCGAGAAAGGCGGCGTCAGACCTCGCAGGCGTCACCGTTGCACCCGGGCTGCGACCTCCCAACCCAGTTGCGGATTGGCGGAAAGTAGAGAACGAGACCATAGAGAAAGAGCGCGGGGACCCTCAAGCACACCTCACGAGTAGCGTACACACCGGTAAACACCTGACGGCTCCGCTCATCGACGACAACGATCTCCCCGACAGGAACCGCTCCCGCTGGGGAGATGTCCGTGCGGAAGTTAATCGCCTGCAACCAGTCCAGCCTGGCGGTGCGCTTCGCTTGCCGCACACAATCTGGGCAGTTCGCATTGTAGTGAAGGGTGAGTCTCATTGGGGCGGATGGCGGGCCGGGATGGTGAGCCGGTATTCTAGCATTTGCCAATCGCGCACGATGATTGTGGAGTGTTTGGACGTTGGAGTCAGAGAGTCTTCCGGTCCCACATTGGAGATGGATTGGTCAGCCACCTTGAATTTCCATAGCGGACGCGCTATATGTCGGAAATGGATTGGACGGTCGAAACCGTATCGGCCGTCGATGCCGAAATGGCGGCTCTGCCAGTAGCGTTGCGCACCCGGCTGGTGCGGCTGCTGGAGACTGTGGAGAAATTTGGTTTGGAGGCCCTTCGCGCACCGCATGTCAAGCATCTTGAAGGGAAGCTATGGGAGCTTCGGGTACGGGGAGAAGGCGGCATCGCACGGGGTATCTACGTGACCGCGGTGGGTCGGCGGGTGGTGGTGCTGCATGTCTTCGCAAAGAAGTCGCGCCGGACGCCACGCCGTGCGCTCGCAATTGCCCAAGAACGGATGAGGCAGGTGGTGGCATGACGAAACTGAAGGATCTCAAGGCGCGATTCATGGAGGATCCTGAGTTTCGGGAAGAATACGCGCGCATTGACGAGGAGTATGCGCTCATCGAGGCGCTGGTCCGCGCCCGCACGACGGCAAATTTGACGCAGGAGCAGCTTGCTAGGCGTCTGGGCACGACCCAGTCAGCGGTCGCGCGGCTGGAAGGTGGCCGGGTATCGCCGTCCTTCGCGACCCTTCGCCGCTACGCTAGGGCAACCGGCACGCGGTTAACCGTGGGCCTTGTCCCGGCAGATGGCTGAAGTTGGCTAGCCCTAGCGATCTGGAGCCCCGATGGCTGGTCGGCCACAGCGCGAACGGGCCGTAGGGCAGGTGAGTTTGAGGGTTGGGGCCTGAAACCAGTCGCCTAAAACAAAAGGCCCCGGTGATCCACCGAGGCCAATTGTCGACCGAGAATCCCCGGTCCTTTAGGGGCACTCTGAATGGAGGCGGCGGAAAAATCAACACAAATGGCCAACCCCTGTGTCCCACTTGGAGGTTGTTTTCGCGAAGCTTCCTTGTGTTTCTGCCGTTTGCCAACCGACTAAGAGTTCTCCATGCTGCGCAAGATGAAGAGCGTTGGCCTCGAATTCAGTGTGGTCAGCTACCTATCGAGGCATAGAACAATGTGGAAAGACCCAATAGTCGAAGAAACCCGGCGCAGGCGTGATGAACTCGCTCGACGTTTCGACTATGACATCAAGGCCATCGGAGAGGCGTTGAGGGGGCGATGCAGGGAGGGTGGACAAAACTCAATCACTCGCCCACGGAAACGCGTCGAGCCTAGCTCGGGCTGATGCGCCTGTCCTGGAACGAGGTCCGCGCTCGGGCTGCGGCCTTCGCTGATGAGTGGCAGGATGCGGCCTACGAGAAGGGCGAGACGCAGAGCTTCTACAACGCCTTCTTCCAAGTGTTCGGCGTTCAGCGGCGGAGCGTCGCACGCTACGAGGAGCATGTCGCGAAGCTGGACAACCGCTCGGGCTTCATCGACCTGTTCTGGCCCGGCGTGCTCATCGTCGAGCAGAAGAGCGCCGGGCGCGACCTGAACGCGGCCTACGAACAGGCCGGAGAGTACTTCGACGCGCTGCCCGAACGAGACCGTCCGCGCCACATCCTCGTCAGCGACTTCCAGACCTTCGAACTCTACGACTTGAGCGAGCGGCGGAAGACCGCCTTCGCGCTGGCGGACCTGCCCGCCCACGTGGAGGCGTTCGGCTTCATCCTCGGCCGCGAGCGCCGGACCTTCCGTGATCAGGACCCTGCCAATATCGAGGCGGCGGAACTGGTCGGCCGGCTGCACGACGCGCTGACGGAGGCGGGCTACCGGGGCCACGACCTTGAGCGCTTCCTCGTTCGCATCGTGTTCTGCCTGTTCGCGGACGACACCGGGGTGTTCGAGCCCCGCGACATTTTCCTGGACTTCATCGAGACCCGGACAGGCGAGGACGGCGCGGACTTGGGTGCACTGCTGATGCAACTCTTCCAAGTGCTGGACACACCGCAGGCGGAGCGGCTGGCCACGCTGGATGAGGACTTGGCCCGCTTTCCCTACATCAACGGCGACCTCTTCAACGGGCCGCTGCGCATCCCCGCCTTTGACTCCGGCATGCGCGAGAGGCTACTGGACCTCTGCCGATTCGACTGGTCGAACATCTCCCCGGCCATCTTCGGCTCCCTGTTCCAGTCCGTGATGGACCCGAAGGAGCGGCGGGCCAAGGGCGCGCACTACACGACCGAGAGGAACATCCTCAAGGTCATCGAGCCGCTGTTCATGGATGACCTGCGAGCGGAGTTCGAGCGCTTGAAATTCCGCAAGGACAGCCGGCGCCTGCCAGAGCTTAGGGCGTTTCAAGCGAAGCTCGGACGGCTCAAGTTCCTCGACCCGGCCTGCGGCTGCGGCAACTTCCTCATCATCGCCTACCGGGAGTTGCGGCTTCTGGAAATCGAGGTGGTCCGGGAGATTCGCGACGCGACCGCCGCATCGACGCAGGAGGTGCTCGACACCGGATGGCAGTCGGTGGTGGATGTGGACCAGTTCCACGGGATCGAGCTTGGGGAGTTCCCGGCCCGCATCGCGGAGACGGCGCTGTGGATGATGGACCACATCATGAACAACCGGCTGAGCCTGCAGTTCGGCCAATCCTTCGCCCGCATCCCGCTTGAGAAGTCGCCGCACATCGTCAGTGGCGACGCGCTTGAGATCGACTGGTCCAGCCTGCTGGCGCCCGGCGACTGCGCCTACCTGCTGGGCAATCCGCCGTTCGTGGGCGCGAAGTTCCAGACCACGGAGCAGCGCGCCCAAGTGAGGGAAATCGCTGCGCTCGGCGGGAGCGGCGGCTCGCTCGACTACGTCGCCGCGTGGTTTATCAAGGCAGGGGAGTACGTGAAGGGCGGCAGTGCCCGGATCGGCTTCGTGGCGACCAACTCGATCACGCAGGGCGAGCAGGTCGCGCAGCTTTGGCCGGTCCTGTTCCAGCGCTGCGGGCTCGAGATCGCCTTTGCGCACCGGACATTTGCGTGGGGGTCGGATGCGCGAGGCAAGGCCCATGTCCATGTCGTCATTCTCGGCCTCGACCGGCGCGAGGCCGCACGGCCCGAGAAGCGGCTGTTCAGCTATCCCGACATCAACGGCGATCCGGAGGAGAGTCTCCATGCGGCTCTCTCGCCGTACCTGTTTGATGCGGGCGGGCTGTCAGACCCGCATCTGGTGGTGCGGGAGGAAAGCAAGCCGATCAACGGGATGAGCAGGTTGGTCAGCGGCAGCCAGCCCATCGACGATGGCCAGTACATCTTCAACGCGGAGGAACGCGCCGAACTGTTGAAAGCCGAGCCCGACGCATACCCATTTCTGCGCCCCTACATCGGGGCACGGGAGTACCTTCAAGGCCGGGAGCGGTGGATTCTGGCCTTGCAGGATGCATCGCCGACGACATTGAAGTCCCTTCCGCACGTGAGGGAGCGCATGGCCGCCGTTCGCGTTTTTCGCGCAAAGAGCCAGCGCAAGAGCACGTTGGCAATCGCCGATTACCCGACGCGGTACAACGTTGAGGTCATCCCCGAGGCACCGTTCCTGGTCATACCAGAAGTCAGTTCCGAGCGGCGGGAGTACGCCCCCATCGGCTGGCTGGAGCCGCCGACAATCCCCAGCAATCTCGTGCGGATTCTGGATAACGCCACGCCGGTTGACTTCGCGCTGCTTACGTCAGCAATGCACATGGCGTGGCTGCGCCACATCGGAGGACGGCTCAAGAGTGACTACCGCTACTCCATCGGCCTCGTTTACAACACCTTTCCACTGCCGCCAGACGGTTTGGACCCTTCGAAGCTGGACCCGCTCGCCCAAGCTGTGCTCGATGCCCGTGCGTCCCACTCGGAAGCGACGCTCGCCGACCTCTACGACCCGGACCTGATGCCGCCGAACCTTCGCCGGGCGCACCAAGCGCTCGACCGGGCGGTGGATCGTCTTTATCTCCGGGCTGGCTTTGCCTCCGAGCGCGAGCGTGTCGAGCACCTCTTCATGCTCTATGAGAAAATGTACGCGCCGCTGGGAGCCGAAGTGAAGACGAAGGTCGGCCGTCGAAAACGGCGCTAGGCATCATGGCTTGATGCGCCCGTGCTCAGCGATCGTGGGTCGCCGTGGGCATGGTCACGAGATGGCCACACGGGGCAAAGCCGCATTGAGGAGAGCGGGACGAAGACGACAGGACCTTTGAGGACGAGAAGAGCGGAAGTAGCCGGACATTCCGCCGTACAGGCCACCTCGGCTTCATAATCTCGACGGATGCCATACAGACCGGGGCACCCTATCGACACACTCGTGTTATGCTGCGGCCAATCAGACAGATGCAACGCGTTGCCCGTTTACCGTACACAAGTGACTCGAGTGGGAATCCGTGTCTGCCTTACATCCGCACTTTCTGCAGTGCTCACCCTTGGTCAATCGCCTTCTGCGGCGGGCGCGGCTATGCCGCCGACCTCAACAGCCCGGGCGGTAGATGGCGTCTATGTCTCCGCTATCTCTAGCCACTGCAAGCGAGTCACTGGGTTGGCCCGACCGTGGCCAAGTCATTAGCCCGCCAGGGGCTGCTGCTTCCCTTTTCGCCCAGCAGGTCCGGGACAAGATTGAACAACCCTTAAGGCGCCAATCGCAAGGCTCGGACCTTTGCTTCGGCGTACTCATGGAGGACCCGCATACGCAGACGTCCGAGCCGCCATTGGCAGTTGTGGTAGAGGCGAAGTCCGAAATCGATCCAAGCGTACTTCGAGAACTCCACCGACTCACTTGGAACTTCTCCCAAGTTCCAACCGTGATCACCTTGGAGCCGAACCTCCTAAGAGCATGGACCTGCTGTGAGGCCCCTGATCCTACCCGGCAAATCGATGACTATCTCGTGGAGAGTTTCTCGGCAGATCACTTTCACACATCTTCAACCGCAATCTCTGTGGCACCCGACCCACAGACTCTTCACTGGATCAACCTTGTTTCTGGCTCCTTCTTTCGAGACCACGAAACGCGGTTCTCGCGGGACGGACGAGCAGATCGGTTGCTCATGGCGAATCTGCGTTTCCTGCGGTCAGAACTGACAGGCTTAGGGCTGACGAACGATGACATATGCCATGACCTGATCGCGCGAGTTATCTTCGTGCAGTTTCTCTTTGACCGGAAAGACGCGGATGGTCGTGCTGCCTTGAGTGTAGAGATGTTGGAACGGCTCCACTCGGACGAGATCCTAAGCGAGCTACATGAGTCTTTCGCTGCCATTCTTCAAAACTACGAGGACACCTACCGCCTCTTTAGGTGGCTTAACTCCAGGTTCAATGGCGACCTGTTTCCAGGACGCGACGACTCGGGTTCCGTAGATGAGGATGGGTGGTCGCAAGAGCGTGATATCGTGACCTCCGATCACCTCGCTCTGTTGTCTGCATTCATCAGCGGCCAAGTTGATATGCCTGACAATCAGTTGTGCCTATGGCCGCAATATGCGTTCGATGTTATCCCGCTTGAATTCATCAGTACGATCTATGAAACATTCGTTGGAGACGAAGCGGCGAGCGAAGGCGTTTACTATACGCCCCCCTATCTCGTCGATGTTGTGCTCGACCAAGTCCTGCCATGGCACAACACCGACTGGAACATCAGCATCCTCGACCCAGCATGCGGATCTGGCGTCTTTTTGGTGAAGTCCTTCCAGCGATTGATCCATCGTTGGAGGCTGGCCCATGAAGGGCAGCCTTTGCGAGCCCCGGTACTACGTCGTATATTGGAGCACAATATTTTTGGAGTCGATAAAGATCCACATGCTGTACGCGTTGCGTCCTTCAGCCTGTATTTGGCTATGTGCGATCAAATTGAGCCCCGTCACTACTGGACTCAAGTCACATTCCCCCGGATGCGCAAAAGACGTTTAATCTGTTCTGACTTTTTTGCAGAGGGAGTGGCGGGGTTTGATACCTCCGACGATTCGCGGACCTACGATCTCGTTGTTGGAAACGCACCATTCGGGGCGAAGGTCATTACAGACGCGGCCCGCCGCTGGGCAAAGGACGGGGCACACAACTGGACCATTCCCAACAAAGACATCGGTGGGCTCTTCTTGGCCAAGGCGGGCGAACTCGTTGGAGAAAGGGGAAGCGTGGCCATGATCCAGTCTGCCAACACAGTCCTTTTCAACATCGGGGGCGCCGCCTCTTTCCGTGAGCAACTCTTTAAGGCCTTTAGAGTGGACTCTGTCTTCAACCTGTCTGCGTTACGTCATCGCGTGTTTAAGGGCAGCAAGTCCAAGCCGAGCACGGTGGCTCCGGTATGCATCGTGGTCATGCGTCCCGGTGAATCCCAACAGAGTGACGAAATTCTGTTTGTTAGCCCCAAGTTCGTCCGACCACTGGTCGATGATTTTACCATCGTGGTTGAACCCGATGATCGCAGATCATTAACTGTTCAGCGCGCAATCAAGGATCCGCATGTCTGGGCGGAACTCATGTGGGCTCGTCCGCGCGATCTTGAATTGATTCGTCGCCTACGGAGCTATCCGACGCTTCGAGAACTGGAGTCCAATGAGGATGCCAAGTCTCGGGTCGGAATCGTTTACGGCGATAGACGGCGCGTTTCGACCGACTACAAAGGTCTTCGCCTCTTCGACGCACCCTCGTTTCCTGATGACGACTTGCTCCGCCTTGAGTCAGAACGTATGCCGATCATCGGGGAGATTGAGGTCCATTCCCGCGAATCTAGGGACACTCGGGCCTTTGAGTGGCCACAATTAATCCTAAAGCGGAGCTGGACCAAGCCCAGCGGGCGATTTCAGGCGCGAATTCCCATTTCAACTGACAGGGCTGGTGTAGTGTGCAATCAGAGCTACGTCTCCGTTCACGCAGACGAGCCAGTCCTTAAAGCTGCCTGGGTTGCCTACAACAGTAGGCTTGCCGTGTACTTCTACTTCCTAACTAGTGGTCGATTTGCAGCCTATCGTCCGAAGCTAGCTGCCCGCGAGGTTCTTGAAATCCCTCTTGCGCTGCCTGGGCCGACCACTGCCAAGGTATTCCTTGAATCTGCCGAGATCGATGATATGGCCTTCGAGTTGTTTGACCTGAAGGAATCGGAAAAGGTGCTTGTGGAGGATGCTATTGACTACACTTTGAGTGATTTCCTCGAAGGTGAACAATCTCGCGGCAGGGAGCCGACCGCTCACACGGCAGCGGAGCGCGAGCGCGATCCACATATGCGTGCGTACTGTGAGTACTTTGTCAGAGTGCTTAGGGCGGGATTCGGTGAGGATCGTCCCGTTTCCGCGATCATTTTTCGAAGCGGCGCCCAGGCCTCGATGCGAGAACCCTATCGACTAGTCAGTTTTGTCCTTGGCAAATCGCGTTCTGATGACGTTTCCTTCAACGACCTCGGTCGAGGCGAGCTTCTTGAAACTTTGAGTCGCGTTTGGAGTGCCCAGAAGGATAGCCACGGATTCGCTCATCGCCGCGTGATCCGTCTCTACGAAGTCACGGATGGTCAACCCACTATTTTTCTGATGAAGCCAGATGAAAAACGGTTTTGGACCCGCAGCATGGGCCTGCAGGACGGAGACGACGTCGCTCTCGACTTATTCACATGGCAGCGCGATAGCGATAGTCAAAGTGAGTCATTGGTGCATTGATGCCCGATTCGTTGGAATCCGACAGTGCCCCATCACGTTCGGTCGATCCGGCATTCGTCGCGTTAGCGTGCTCTTGGATGCAATCTCCCGCAACTCGTTTCCTTGGATTCGTTTGGAATGCCTACGACGATACCAAGACCAACCCGCTTCAAGTTAACTCCAGAGACCTTGAAAGGAGCATCACGCAGGCACTTGTGCCCCGGATTCGCGATATGATGACCGGAGACGAACCGTTCTATGTGGAGCATGAACCGTACGAACGAGAAACTATGCAAGCTCCACCTGCCCGGCCTCCACAGCCCGACTTGGCTTTTGTGTTCCGAGCAGATATAGCCGTTATGTGGCCGGTCGAGGCCAAGGTGCTCGAGACTTCAGGCCGAGTTGCCAAATACATTCGGGATGTTAAGGAGGGGTTTCTGACTTGCCGTTATGCTCCATTCTCGGACTCCGGCGCAATGCTGGGCTACTTGCTGGAAGGCAACCCTGTCAGCGCGCTTGTAGCCATTGAGAAGAGCCTCGGCGTAAAGCTGCGGTCCGTTCCTGAACAATTGAGCAGGCATGAACGACGCTCCCATCACAATCGAACTGTTCCCAGTGGGAAACCATATCCGCCTACTTTCGACTGCTACCACTTGATCCTGCAATTCCCAGACTTGCGCAGGTCGAAGACATAGATGCGTCGAATATGCCTTTCCGCTTGCACTCTCAATCCCGCACTCGAGTTGGTGGGATCGTGACAAAGGGGACATGGACACACACCGACCCATTTTCATCGCAACATCATTTTGGTGGCGTTTGTGAGCCGGAATCTGCGTGTGTCCATATCGCTATATCGCTTGGTCGAGGCACTAAAGCCAAACGCAGGCCGACACGACCTCAACCCACCAGTTCCCTGACCGAACGCTCAGCATGCGGGCCATCCACATCGCAACCCGCCTCGATAAGTGCGCGGGCAGCCCCAGCGTTGCCCTGCCTACAGGCATCGAAAAGCAAGGACGCATGCCTGCCCACATCCATGCTGGCACCGCCGTCAAGCAACGCCTTCACAGTCTCGTAGCCCGAACGCCGAACAGCCATCTGCAAAGGCGTGCCGCCAACATGGGCGCATTTTTCCAAATAGGCCCCCATGCGGATCAGCTTGGCGGTTGACTTAGGCAGGTCACAGGCCGCGGCCATATGCAACGGCGTCAAGGCATCAACGTAATGGGCATTCACTACGGCATTGGAACTTTCCAGCCACGCCAAGGCCGAGTCGTCATCGCTATCGGTCCACGGATAATCCCTGTTTCCGGCACTCAAGCCGTCAACAAAGTCCCTCAGCTTTTTGCGAAGCTCCAGGGACCTGCCCTTCCCTTTCCCACTATGGCGCGAACGCTTGCGGCCCGTCGCCACCTCAACCTCCCACCAGCCTTCCTCAAGCGAATCATCCAGCACTTTGGCGCCATTGCGCAGCAGCACTTCAACCACATCCACGTGCCCGCCTGAAGCCGCGTAATGCAAAGGACTGCCCTGCGGGACTCTTTTGGTCTGTTCACCCTCGGAAGCGATGGCCTTAGCCAAGGCCGTACAATGCGGGTGAGGCGGCATGCGCTTTGGCTTTGGCCTTGCCGCCAGCACACGCTCACGGATCAAAGCCTTGACTGGCTCTCCTTTGGCCATATCGACAAAGCCATCTAAACCGTTGCGGCTCACAGTGCTGGTCACGTCGGCACCGGCATCAAGAAGCATGGTCGTCGCAATAACACAGCCCTTTGAAGCCGCGCTGCCCAAAGCACCGTTCAGTCTATTCTGATGCCGACCCTGGGACTCACTCGCCTCAATCAGCATTTCCAACAAATCAGGACGGCCCTCCCAAACCGCCACATCAAGAACGGAGCCGTCATAGCTCCAGAAGTTCGATTCCGGACAGACCTCCCCGTTCCCATCAGAAACCGACTCCGAAAAATTGGCGCCTGAATCCAGTAGAAGTGCAACCGCATCCTTGAACCCAGCTTTCACCGCCACACGCAATGGACTGCGTCGAGCAAAGTGAAAATCATTCAGTGAATCGGGACATTTTTCAGCGGCCAGCCTGACCCGAGCCAAATCCTCCGACAAAATGGCCGTCACCAACGGACTGTCCACAACCATGGCGCCGCCCACCCGCTGCTTGGCCCCCGCATCAATCAGCATGCTCCTGATGGCATCAGCCTCTTGCGGCTTCTCAGCCAGCTTGGAATGCACCTTCGACAGCGCAGTCCGCCCGCGATCGTCCTGTACGTTGACATCGGCACCCCGGTCAAGCAGGAAGCTCACAACATCGGGATGCCCGCCCTGAACAGCCTCCTGCAAAGGCGTCCGCCCGCAACCATCCAAAACGTCAACATCCAAGTGGCTAAGCAATGCCTTGACGCACTCCAGATGCCCTTCCGTGCAAGCCAAATGAAGCGGCGGGTAGCTAGATTCCCCCAATGCCACAAGGTCCGCCCCGTTCTCAACCAACATGCCGACCATGTCGCCCCGGCCTGCCTTGACCGCCAAATGCAATGCCGCATCAGACCCCGAAAAACGGTCATCAACCAACGGTGCGCCACGCTCCACCATCGACTTGGCCAAGTCCAAGTCACCGGACTTGAGCGCAGCCTTCAGGTCATCGAATGAAGGAGGCGAAACCGTCAACGACGAAATGGAATCACGAACACCCATGAATTCCACTATAAACCAGACCGGCTGTTTTCGGCGGCATATCCGTCGCTCAGATCGCGGGTGGCAACTTTGGGGTCGGCAGCAAAACTCATGGAGACCGCTTGCCGCTGTGTGGGAAACGGGCTGGCTTCGGGAAAAGCCGTCCCCGAGAAAGACGCTCAAGTCCCCCAGATCGTCACCGGCTCGCCGCCGTCGGTGTCTTGACGGCAAAACACCTTATCGGCCCAGCTTTTGTCCGGCGAGCGGTCGAAGATCACTAGGTGGCCCTCTGCTGCGGCGCATCGGTCCATGTAGGCGCGGGTTTGCTCAAGGCCTTCCCGCTCGGTGCGCTCCATGCTGCGGTGCAGAATCTTGCACTCAATGACGGCTCTTTGGATGGCGTCGCCGTCGGCGATCGGCCAGACGATGAGCAGGTCGGTACGCATGCGGCCTAGGCCGTATTCGCGTTCGATGCGACCGCCGCCATTGACGACGCGCTGAAGAAACGCTTGCAACAGCAATTGGGGGCCAGCCTCCTTGTACTGGAAGCGTTCAACCCAGTGCTCGGAGTGTTCCCGGAAGAACGTCTGAAAAGCCTCCAGCAGCTTGTCCATTATCAGCTCACCCTTGGCATTCAGGTACCAGGCGGCTTCCTGATGGATGCTCATTTCCTGGGTGGTGTAGGTGAGATCCCTTGGAATCACCTCGCGGTAGATCGGATTGGCGATGGCGATGGGGCCTTGCGCGGTCACTAGGCCCAAGTCGCGCACGTACTGGATGTCATCATCGGCTATGGACTCCCCAGTGTCGGCACCGGCTAACAGAGGTTCGATAACGCGCCGCACTCGCTCTTCCTGAAGTTTGTGAGTGAGTTGGTCGAGGTGCGTCACGCGTTGCTGGATCAACTTTTCCCGCGCTTCCTGAATGGCTTCGCTGGAGATAGGGTGGCTGCGGTCCTGCCCTGCCGAGTCTTCGAAGCAGGCTTCGTAGGCCAGCGCGTTCACCAGCCAGGGTTGGCCCTGAGTGAGAGTCCAGATTTCTCGGTGGGCTGCCTCCGTAAAGGCTTGGCCGGCGGCTTCAGTGTGTTGAGAAAGCAGTGATTCGACCTCCTGTTCCGAGAAGTCACCCAAACGCAGGGACTGGGCGCTGATGTTGAAGGCGCTGCCGCCGAGCACAATGGCCTGCTCGCTGGTGGAATGGATGCGGTAGTCGCGTACATCCCGAACCCCGCACAGGATGACGCTTTGGGGAAAGCGATTCGGACGGTTGGCGTAGCCGGCACGGAGCTGGCGCAGTACCGCTAACAGGGTGTCACCGATGAGTGCGTCGATTTCGTCGATCATCAGCACGATGGGTTTCGGCTCTAACTGCGACCACCGAGCGAGCGTCTTTCGAAGCGCGGAGTGCGGGCCGGATGTCGCTAAAGCATCGAGCCAGATTTCGTCTAAGGTGTCGTCGTCAGCCTCCAGAGCGATGGAACTCAGAATGGCGCGCATGGCCGCTTCAACGTCCTCCCGGGCCGACTGGCCCACTTCGACGTTGACGTACACGCACCGGTATTCGCCGCTGTCGTTCAGTTCGTCCCGCAACGCGAGCAGCGCCGAGGTCTTGCCCGATTGGCGGGGAGCGTGCAGCACGAAGTACTTCTGCTCCCGAATGAGCCGCAGTAGATTGCCTAGGTCGATTCTGTCCAAAGGCGGAACCTGATAGTGCAGGTTGGCTTTAATCGGGCCTGCGGTGTTGAAGAAGCGCATGGCGGCAGTATGGCACGTCGTGGCGATTTCGGCCTACATCGAATAGCCGTTCATCGTCACCACGGTTTTGCCCACCACCTCGCGGTTCTCCAGCAGGCGCATGGCGTCCACGGCCTGCTCCAGAGGAAAGCCGCGGCAGACGTAGGGGTCGATCTCACCGTTGGATGCCATTTGGTGGATCGCCTCGGTGTTGGCGCGGCCCATTTCCGGGTCCCGCCGTCCGTACTCGCCGGCGCGCACGCCGATGACGGCGATCTGCTTAATGAGGATGAGGTTGACCGGCGCTTGGGGCCAGCGCCCGCTGGTGAAGCCGATGGTGAGAATGCGGCCATCCCAATTGATGCAGCGCATGGATTCGTCGAACACGTCGCCGC
>JAPPIX010000142.1:12793-13618 GCA_028820495.1 Gammaproteobacteria bacterium | reverse complement strand
TCCGGTGGCGAATGTCGTCGTTGTACAGGTCAAGGAAGCGGCGCATCTCCGGCTCCACCTGCTCCGGCGGGCAGTACTCGTGAATCACGCCGTCCGGCCGGCGGGGGTTGTTGGGCCTGATCTTCCATTCGCCCTTCCCCCTGAACTCGACCTCTACGCGCCGACCTTGCGGGCCAATGCCGGTCACCGTGTCCTGATGCCGTGTGAGCAGGGCGTGCCAGCTCTTGATCATGTACGCGGAAAGGGGACGCCCGCTGGCGACGTCATCGAACATCATGTCGTACGCCCCCTCTTGGTCCTCCAACAGCCCGCGCACGGTTTGGTCTAGAAGCCCCTCAAAGGTGTGCGAACCGACGGCACCACCGAAACCCTCGGCGATGAGTTGCTCGGTCACGCCACGCCGCAGCGTGTACAAGCCCTCGATCTGGCCGGTCTCCAAGGCGAAGGCGCGCACCCGCTCCCGAAGCCATCCGTCCAGAAAACGCGACTCCGGGGAACCGGGCTTCAGCCGCCGCCGACAGTCAGACCACTCCGCTTCAAGCTCGGCAAAGCCCGGCGTCGCCCAGCCCTCCGCGCCCTCGGGCATCTCCGTGAGGGGCCTCCACTTTTCGGGCGCCTGCGCGTCCATTTCCACGCCTCGCATGCCGTTCCGGTCGTCAAGCTGTGATTGTACCACCCGGCTTGGCACGCCAATCCCATTTGCGGACCCTCGATCGCGGAGTTTAGCGATCGCGAAACTACAATACAAATAGCAGCCCCAAAGGGCTGGGAGTTAGCTGGCACCAAACAAACCCCAGTGCTATTTTTGCCCAAATGCATGGCTAA
>JAPPIX010000142.1:0-12783 GCA_028820495.1 Gammaproteobacteria bacterium | reverse complement strand
GCGGACCCCGTATCGCGTATTGTCGCCTGGGATAAACTCAATCCCAACCGCCACCCCCACGGGGTTGCGAGTTCGCTGGCACCATCCATCCCCCTGTGCTATGTGTGCCCAATGGCTTGGCTCAAGGGTTCCCTGTCGGCGGCGTACATCACCCTCAACACGGCGGCGGTGTGCGCCCTGCTCTATCCGATGGCCGTGCTGCGCCTGCCGCTAACCGGCGCTTGGCGCCGCGCCATGACCCAGCGCATGGACCTCATCATCGACCTGTGGGTAAGCGCCAACAACGGCCTCATCAAGGCCTTGAGGCTGATCGACATCGAGGTGGAATGGCCACCCGAGCCGCTCAGCCGCGACCGCTGGTACATGGTGGTCAGCAACCATCAGACCTGGACCGACATCATACTGCTGCAATCGGCGCTGCGCCCGATGCTGCCGCCGCTGAAGTTCTTCACCAAGCGCGAACTCATCTGGCTGCCGTTGGCGGGCTTGGCGATGAAGCTGCTCGGCTTTCCCTACGTCCGCCGCGCCCGCCAATCCGGGGGCGGCAACGGCCAAACAGCCGCCGGCAAGGACCGGGACGCCATCAATGCCGCCTGCGCCGTGTTCCGCAACCACCCCACCGCTGTGCTGAGCTTCCTGGAGGGCACCCGCTTCACGCCCGCCAAGCGAGACGCCCGAAACAGCCGCTTCCAACACCTGCTGAACCCCAAAATCGGCGGGTTGAGCGCCGTTCTCGGCGGCCTCGCGGACGAACTCGACACGCTGGTCGATGTGACCATTCACTATCCCGGCGACCCGCCAGGCTTCTGGGAATTCCTGCAAGGGAAATGCCCCCGCGCCCGGATGCGCGTGGACGCGCACCGCTTAGGCGATGAATTGCGCGACCCTGACCCTGCTGTGCAGCGGGCCAGGGTTGGGGCGTTCGTCGAGGCGTTGTGGCGGGCGAAGGATGCTCGGTTGGGGGAAGTTAGGGCGGCAGGCCCATAAGCATTTGTGCGACATTGACGGATACCTTGGGCTCATAAGAGGGTGATGTCTGCTGTTTCCTTGCGGCGACTTCCTACGGCACATGCGGAGATGACGTACAGATTTTCCCTTGGCGACCCACCAACATGGAGCCATGAACGGACAGCCCAAAAGGCACCCCCGTCGGCCCAAGGGAACCAAGCCCCAGCCCCACGACCTGGCCTTCAAGTCGCTCTACGGCTTCCGGCTCATGGCCGGCGACCTCTTGGAGATCGTGCTTCCCAAAGACCTGCTCGACCGCATCGACTGGGACAGCCTGGAACGCCTCCCTGAAGAGTGGCTCAGCCCGAGCCTCGACCAGCGCCGCGGGGACTGCGTCTGGCGCGTCCGGCTATGCGGTGGCGGGACGTTCATCTTCCCCATCGAGTTCCAGCGCAGGCTCGATCGCCTGATGCCAGTGCGGTTGAACACCTACTCGTCTCTGCTGGTGGAGGATCTGGCCAAGCGGGGCGAACTGGACCAAGGCCCAAGAGGCCGAATGCTGCCACTGGTCCACCCCGTGGTGCTGTACAACGGAATGCGCCCTTGGCGGAGCCCCTTGAAGCTGTCCGCGCTGACGCCGGACGGCAGGGGGGACTGGCCGGAAATGACGCTGCTTGACATGGGCCGGGTGGCGATTGAGGATTTGCCCAAAGGCAACGCGGTGACGGCGCAGGTTGAGGCGCTCCAAGGCGGGCTGGCACGCGATGACGACGGCATCCTAAGGCGGATGGCGGCTCGCCTCGGCGGCTCGGCGCACCGGGCGCTGCGCTCCGCGTTCGTGGAGTGGGTCTGGCACTCGGTCGCGCCAGACTTGGGGGCAGACGCGGCGCTGCTGGAGCCGGAGTTGATAAGGATTGTTGAGTTGGGAGAGGTGCAAGAAGTGAAGACGCTGATGATGAAGTCGATGGTGGACCACTGGCTCGCCGAGGGCGAGGCGCGCGGCATTGAGCGCGGTGAAGCTCGCGGCATTGAGCGGGTGCGGGCCGACCAGCGGGCCCAGCTCAGCCGGCTGGCAGGCCGCAAGTTCGGCGGACGGGCGGCGGACCGGCTGTCGGCGCTGATCAAAGGCGTGACTGACCCGGAACGTCTGACGGAGGTCGGCGACTGGATCATCGATTGCGACACCGAGGCCGAGTTTCTGGCCCGCGCCAGACGCTGAAGCCACGGGCGTCCACCCTCAATCGCGTGTTGCATGGCAGACGCGCTGGCAGAGAGATCACTCGTGGACATTCTTGAGTTTTGGGGCAAAGCCCAGCCAATTGACGAAAAGGGGCCTCGGTGGCACTCCTTGGTATGCCACTCACTTGATGTGGCCGCTGTGGCTGAGGCTCTATTGACCCAGCACGCCGGATTGGCATCGACCTTTTCGCGCTGGTTCGACTGGCCAAGGAGTGACGCGGTTCGCTTGATTGCCTACCTGATCTGCTTGCATGACATCGGCAAGTTCGCAAAGCGGTTCCAGTCCAAGGCAGCCAAGGCTGCGCCAGAACGATTTCCGAGCTGCTTCCCAGACGATCCTCGAAGGCTGTCGGATGGCTATGACCACGGCGCGGGCGGGCTGCGCTTGTTCGACGCTGATCCAAGTGTCTTCGCGATGTCCTCGGCAAGGGACGCATGGCGCCCTCTCATCTCGGCGGTGGTCGGGCACCACGGCAGCCCACCCGCGCCACAGATCAATAAAGGCCTAACTGCTCTCCGTCCTGATTTCGGCAAGGCCGGTATCGAGGCTGCACGAACATTCGTGCAGCACACGCGTGAACTACTTGATGTTCCAGAAGATGTTCCGCTGCCTTCCGAATATGACGCACACCCCGCATCCTTTGCCTTAGCTGGCCTCGCCGTTCTTGCGGATTGGATTGGCTCCAATCAGGAATGGTTCCGCTATCAGGGACTGATCCGGGATTTGGGGGCCTATTGGGAGAAAACCCGCGACAAAGCCAAGGTTGCCGTGGCCGAGTCTGGAGTGCTGCCAGCAGAAGCAAACAGGCGCCTAGGCTACGACGACTTGATCGGCCCCGAAGCAAAGCCGACGCCGATGCAGCGCGAAGTTCAAGAGATGGAATTGCCAACAGGGCCTGCGTTGTTCCTCATCGAGGACGAAACCGGCAGCGGGAAGACCGAGGCAGCCATGATGCTGGCGCATCGACTCATGGCTTCAAAATCAGCAGACGGGCTGTATGTGGCGCTACCAACTATGGCCACGGCAAATGCCATGTTCGACCGGCTAGCCAAGGCCTATCGGCAACTGTTCGCGCAAGACTCGACTCCGTCGATCTCCCTGTCCCATGGCGCACGAGAGATGCACCGCGGATTCCAAGCCGCCAGATTGCGAGGGGCAAGGAAAGAAAAGCCCTATTCCGATCCCAATGACCACAATACCACCGCGTCAGCAGCATGCGCCGAGTGGGTGGCGGACGACAGGCGGCGAGCATTCCTCGCCGACGTAGGCGCGGGTACCGTGGATCAGGCGCTGCTGTCGGTTTTGCCCTCCAGGCACCAGTCCCTCCGCCTCTTGGGATTGATGCGCCGGGCGCTGATCCTTGACGAAGTACATGCCTATGATGCCTACATGCAACAGGAGATCGAGCGGTTGCTTGAGTTTCAGGCTGGGTTGGGGGGTTCTGCGATACTCTTGTCAGCTACTCTTCCCGCTTCGATCCGGGAACGCCTGACGACGGCCTTCTCTCGAGGATTGCAGGGTCAAGTTGATTCTGGACAGGCCTCCCCAGACTATCCCCTGCTCACCGTCCGCTCAACCGACCAAAACAAGTCCATCACCCCTCTGCACAAGCAATCCGGACAGGGGCGCACACTACCCATTCGGTGGCTCCGGTCTCCGGGCGATGCCCTGATGGAAGTCGAGCGGGCCGCTCGGAAGGGCAATGCCGTGCTCTACATCCGCAATACCGTTGATGACGCGCTCGACGCCTACAAGCAGCTATCAGCCAATGATGGACTCGATATCCATCTATTCCACGCTAGATTCGCCCTATACGACCGTCTATCCATTGAAAGGCAGGTTGTTGATACATTCGGCAAGGCAAGCACCCAAGACGACCGGCAAGGGCAGGTTCTCATTGCGACCCAAGTGGTCGAGCAGTCCTTGGATTTGGACTTCGACGTCCTGATCACCGACCTTGCGCCAATGGATCTGCTCATGCAGCGGGCGGGCCGCTTGTGGCGGCATCAGCATCGGGAGGAACGCAAGGGTAAGTTTGAATTGCTGGTGGTAGGCCCTGAGGCCGTGGCCGAGGCGGACGCTGCTTGGTTCGCCGACTTCTTTCCGGGAGCAGCCTACGTTTACCGTGACCACGCTCGTCTGTGGCTGACCGCAAGGACATTGGAGCAAGCTGGGCAGATCGAAAGCCCGGGTGAGCTGCGGCGTCTGATGGATTCCGTCTATGGCGAAGAGGCGGACACCGAACTCCCCGAGGCTCTGCAAGGCGCCTATTGGGAAACCGAGGGAAGAACTGGCGCCGAACGCGGCGTGGCCATCACTAATCTGCTCAACTTCACAACGGGCTATTTGTGGGATGGTGGCGCTTGGGACAAGGACAGCCGCACGCCCTCCCGGCTGAACGACGATCCGCAGGTGACGCTGAGGCTTGCCCGGATGCACTCAGGACGCATTCAACCCTATGCGCAAGACGATGCGCCAAGTGAACTCTGGCGGGCTTGGCGACTTAGCGAAGTCAACATCAGCAGGCGGCATGTGGGCGACGAGGCTGCACCCCCCGAGTTGGCTGAGGCCATTGGCTTGGCGAGGGCGGATTGGAGCAGCTTCGAGAAAGACAAGATATTGGTAGTGCTCAATGAACCTGCTCACGAGGGCACACCGGGAATCGGCATAGCAATGTCGGGCGACGATCAGCCCAGAGAAGTTGAGCTAAGCTATGATCGCTTGACGGGGTTGACATTGGCCTAGGCGACCCCAAACTAGGAACCGTTCCCGTCGAAATTTTCGGGGATGAACCAAGTGTCGATTGCAAGCGACCCACAAGCAACGCACGTTCCCTTGCCGATGCAGGGATAAAAGTGTAGATTGAAAAGACTTATGCGCTCACAACTGAACTTCTCAAGGAGAGATTTGCATGACAGCAGATACGCCAAACCGGACCAGCCGGGCCTCTGTGCCCTACACATCAACGGTCTTGACTCCCAAAAGGCGACACCAGGCTCGGAGCTCTGGTGTTGAAATCAAATTCACGAGAGAGACTGCCACACGCACTGTAGTCACCAAGGAGGTCGTGACAACCGACTCCGTTCACTTAAAAGTCCACTGATGCCCTCTTCTCCCACATCCTATCCAGCGGCGTTCAATCTGATCCACAGGCCTTGGTTGCCCGTGCGGCGGCGCAGCGGAGCAATTGAGCGGATTTCGCCTTGGCAAATCACCGCTGGCTTGGAAGACGACCCCTTCCTGTCCTTCGCTTGGCCACGACCCGACTTCAATGGCGCCGCCCACGAGTTCATGATTGGTCTATTGACCACCGCGGCCTTCCCCGAGGACAACGCCGCCTGGAGGGATTGGTGGCTTGCCCCACCCTCTCCGGAGGAGCTCAAGCACCGGTTCTCTCAAGTGGCGCACGCATTTGACCTCGACGGCCCAGGCCATCGGTTCCTACAGGACCTAGACGCCCTTGAAGGCGCCGACAGTAAATCCGCAACTACGCTCTTGATAGATGCCCCAGGTGCGCAAACCCTGCGCAACAACGCTGATCTGTTCGTAAAGCGGAGCGGAGCGGCAACACTCAGCCGGGCGGCGGCGGCGATGGCTCTGTTCACGTTGAGCTGCTACGCCCCATCGGGCGGCGCGGGTCATCGGACTTCCCTGCGGGGCGGCGGGCCAATGACGACCTTGATCGTCACTTCGCACCCAAAACTCGGCGACACGCTATGGGGTCGCCTTTGGCCAAACGTGGAAACACGCGGCCAAATTGCCAACCGAGCCATATCCTCGCTGGACTCCGCCCCTATATTCCCGTGGCTCATCGCCACTCGCACGTCAAATTCCAAGAGGGGTGGCAGGTCCACCACCCCTGCGGACGTACATCCCCTGCAGGTTTACTGGGGCATGCCTAGGCGGATTCGGCTGGAATTCCAATACGTTGGCAGCCAACACTGCGAACTCACCGACGCGGACGATCAAGTCGTGGTGGCAAGCTATCGAACCAAAAACTACGGAACCAACTACTCGGAGGGCTTCGAGCACCCTCTGACGCCGCACTATCGCCAAAAGCCCGACTCTCCCAAGCTGCCCGTACACCCCAACCCGGGAGGCATCAGCTATCGGCTATGGCCAGGGCTCCTCGTGGAAACCGACGGCAAGCAGCGCGACCCGGCACCCGTGGTCAGGGCATGGCCTGACCGAGCGCACCACGCTCCCGATGCTAGGTTTGCGGTGTTTGGCTACGATATGGACAACATGAAAGCCCGCGCTTGGGTCGAAAAGGAGATACCGCTCTGGCGCTTCGATGATCCAGATATTCGCGAGTGGTGCACCCACTTCGTCAATTTGGGAATAGCGGGTGCCAATACGGTCGCTCGGTTGCTAACGGGAGCCGTCAAAGGAGCCCTGCATGAACGGCCCAAGGAAGCACCAGGCGACTATAGCTTCATCGCTGAACGTTTCTACAGAAGCACCGAGGGCGCATTCCAATCAGCACTTGATGTTGCACTGGCCTTGGCCAAGGAAAATCCTGATGCAGACGACCCGACCGCTGAGGCGAGGGAACGCTGGGTACCAGTGATGGCGAGTGCGGCATTGCGGCTTTTTGACGAGTACGCCCCAGACTATGGGCTTGAGGATCGGAACATGCACCGCCACGTCAAAGCGCGGTTCCTGCTCGTTAGCGCACTCCGAGGACAAGGCAAGGCAGGAAAGGCACTGTTCGAAGACCTCAACATACCCTCACTGGTGACCACCCCTCAGAACGCCCGCCCGCAGGAGGCAGCATGACAAATCGAGAAAAGCACAGCGGCCCTGCGATTGCTTTCCAATGGTGGAGTGAACTTACAGCTGAGAGAGCCGGACGGCGACGAGCCGCGCTGGCCCGCATGAGGCGGGCAGCCACGCCCATCGAGGTCATGTTCGAGCCGGAAGCGTTGGGCTTGATCCAGAGGCTGCCCCGCAATCCGGACAGGGTGGCAGCCCTCGCCGGCATTCTGGCCTGCGTCAGGTCTGATGACAGTCGCCTGGTCGCCCGCGCTGTCGGTCGCGACTCGCTGGACAACGATCAGCCGCCGGCCATCATGTCCGAGGCTCGCTTTCGCCGAATTCTGCAAACATCCCCAGATGGATTAATGGACGCGATGCGCCGTTTGGTTGCAATGACCAAAGGGCAAGTCAATGTCCGTGACCTTTCTGCTGCCGTCCTCTACTGGGGCGAGAGAGTTAAGAGGGATTGGATGTTCCAATACTACAATGTCAGCTTGGCTGCCCCCGATGGGCAGGGGGCTGCGCCAAAGTCACCGACTCAATCTTCCGAATCTGAACAATAGGAGCCCGCTTCAATGGCCGACTTTCTCCAACTTCATTTGCTGACGGCCTACGGCCCGTCCAACCTGAACAGGGACGACACCGGAAGGCCCAAGAGCGTCGTTTTCGGCGGCGCTCCCCGGCTGAGAGTGTCCTCACAAAGCCTGAAGCGCGCTTGGCGCACGTCCGAAGTCTTCAAGCGTGGGTTAGATGGACACCTAGCCAGCCGCACCCGAAGACTGGGCAAGGACGTCCTCGACCGATTGACGGCGGGTGGCTTGGACGAAGAGCAAGCCTTAGGCATCGCACGGGAAATTGCCGGGGCTTTTGGCAAGATAAAGGCAGAACAGGACAGTCAACCCACCTTCATTGAGCAGCTCGCATTCGTTTCTCCCGAAGAACGCCAGAGGGCGTTTGATTTGGCGGACAAGGCCATCGCGGGGGAGGAAATTGCCATCAACAAGGATGACCTGCTGACAAAGGCCGATTCCGCCGCCGACGTGGCCATGTTTGGGCGCATGCTTGCCGACAGCCCTAAATTCAACCGGGAGGCCGCCGTGCAAGTGGCCCATGCGATCACCACACATAAGGCCGTTGCAGAGGACGACTACTACACGGCCGTGGACGATCTGAAGTCTAGGGACGAGCCGGAGGATGCCGGAGCGGGCTTCGTCGGCGTTCAAGAATATGGCTCCGGGGTGTTTTACCTCTATCTCTGCGTTGACCGCGGATTGCTCACGCGGAATTTGGACAACACCATAGCGGTGAGGAACGCAAGTCTGGCAGCCTTGGTGGAAGCCGCGGCGACGGTCTCTCCCGGGGGAAAGCAATCGAGCTTCGCCAGTCGCGCTCGCGCACTCTACGCGCTAGCGGAAAAGGGAACGGCACAGCCTCGCAGTTTGGCTGCCGCATTCTTGAGGCCTGTCGAAGGTCAGGATCAAGGACAAAGCTCAATCCAACAGCTAGCGGAGTACCGTGACCGGTTGGATGCCGCATATGGGCCGTGCGCAGATGATCGCTGCACAATGAATGTCGAAAGCGGCGAGGGAACCTTGTCCGACCTGCTTGCCTTCGCTGTGAGTTGATCCATGCGCATTTTGCTGTTCACGCTCTATGCGCCGATGGCGTCGTTCGGCGAAATCGCCGTGGGGGAGCGCCGTATGAGTTGGGCCAGACCCAGCCGGTCTGCCATCATGGGGCTGGTGGCCGCCGCCAAGGGCCTTGACCGCTCTGACGAGGCCAGCCACCGAGCGCTGGAGGCGAGCCTCTTCTACGCCGTCAGAACAGACGCGCCGGGAAGATCCATGATCGACTACCACACGGCTCAGGCGCCAAAGGCTCGCAAAGGTCGCACGTTCGCAACTCGGCAGGAGGAACTGGAGCCGGATGATCTCAATACCGTGCTCTCTACTCGCGAATGGCTGACGGACGCCTGCTTCACAGTGGCTCTCTGGGCGCGGCCCAATGCTGAAGCTGATCTTGATGGCATTGCCGAAGCGTTGCGGCATCCGCACTTCACCCTTTACGCTGGACGAAAGTCAGCTCCGCTCGGCTTGCCGCTCAACCCCGCCATCGTCGAGGCAGACACCTTCGAATCCGCGTTGGACACCCACCAGCCGAGCGAAGAAGAACGCGCTGTCGTGGCCGCGGCGCACAGCGGCAGTGCGTGGGAGGGTGAGCTTGCATTCGACCACGATGCACCCGGCGCTCCAGAGGAAGCCCGAATCGAGCGCCGTCGAGACGCGGTGGTCAGCCGTTCACGTTGGCAGTTCAGCGATCGGCTTGAAGGGGTTGTATCCAACCAAGCGAGCGATTCATGACCGTACCGCTCTACTTCTCCCGTGCCCGCCTCAAGCAAGATGCTTCCATTAGAGCACTCACGCCTCTATTGCTGGGGAAGACGGGCCGAGGCGGCGCAAGCCAACAACCTGGACATCATCTTGTGTGGTCCCTATTCGCGGACAGCGCGAGTCGCCAGCGCGATTTTCTTTGGCGGGAAATGGCTCCCGGAACATTTCTGATCCTCTCAGCCCGACCGCCGCAGAACCTGCATGGCCTTTTTGAATTGGCAGAACCGAAGCCCTTTGCGCCAGCCCTTGCCGCTGGCGACGCACTCGGTTTTTCGCTGAGGGCCAATCCGGTGGTTCGACGCCGCAGCTCACCCAATTCACGCGGCATTAAGCATGACGTTGTTATGGACGCAATCCGGTCCCGTCCATCTGGCGAGCGGGCATCCCATCGACTCGCCGCAGTTCAGGAGCAAGGTTTGAATTGGCTTGGACGGCAAGGCGACAGATACGGATTCGCACTGGAGCCCAATCAAGTTCAAGTATGCGGCTACCAGCAACATCGCATTGCTCGTGGGCGGTCGGACAAGCCGATGTCCTTCTCCACCCTAGACTTCGAGGGAGCACTTAATGTGCGCGACCCGGAAGCCTTCTTGCCCGCCATCGCCAATGGGTTCGGCTCGGCGAAAGCCTACGGCTGCGGGCTGATGCTCATTCGCAGAGCCTAATGCTGATGCGGCGGACACACTCTGCCTTGCCCGACTTTGCGGCTTGATGGAGAAAACTCCAGGCATTGCTCCCCCAAGGCCTATTCCGATCAAGGATAGGGCGTCCATCTTGTTCATCGAAAAGGGGCGGCTTGATGTCTTGGACGGCGCTTTTGTTGTTGTTGACCGAGAGGGAGTGAGAACACACATTCCTGTAGGTGGCCTCGCCTGTCTGATGCTCGAACCTGGGGCACGGGTTTCTCACGCCGCCGTGGCGTTGGCGGCAAGAGTTGGCTGTCTGCTCATCTGGGTAGGCGAAGCCGGCGTTCGCCTCTACTCAGCTGGCCAACCCGGCGGTGCCCGGGCGGACCGACTTCTTCACCAAGCACGGCTGGCCCTGGATCCCGGCGCTCGACTCAAAGTGGTCCGCAAGATGTATGACATGCGCTTCGGCGAACCCGCTCCACAACGCCGTTCTGTTGATCAACTTCGGGGAATCGAGGGCGCACGAGTGAAGCGGCTCTACCAAATTTTGGCGCAGCAGCACGGCGTGGACTGGAAGGGGCGGAAGTACGATCCCAGCAACTGGAACTCAGCCGATCTTCCGAATCGCTGCCTTAGCCAAGCGACGGCTTGCCTCTACGGCCTCGCCGAAGCCGCCATTCTGGCGGCCGGCTATGCCCCAGCGATTGGGTTTCTGCATACAGGCAAGCCACAGTCCTTCGTTTACGACATTGCCGACGTGTACAAATTCGAGACCGTTGTTCCAATTGCAATGCAGGTTGCTGGACAAGCGCAGCGGCGCAGGCAACCCGCTGCGAGCGACCCAGTAGGTGAAGTTAGGCGAGGCTGCCGAGACAGTTTCCGCAAGTCGGGCATTCTCCAAAAGATCATCCCCGGCATTGAGGAGATGCTCGCAGCAGGCGGGCTGGCTTCTCCCTCGACGCACGACGAAGCACAACCCATCGCCATCCCCAATGCGCCTACCGGTGATGTTGGTCATCGCAGTTAACAATGCACCGCTGCGCCTGAGGGGGCGCTTGGCCATATGGTTGCTGGAAATCAGGGCTGGGGTGTACATTGGCAACTACTCTCGGCGAACTCGCGAAATGATCTGGGGCACGGTGAAGGAAGAGATCGAGGACGGCGATGCCATCATCGCCTGGGCCACAGCATCCGACTCAGGTTATGACTTTGACACCTGCGGGGACAATCGACGAATGCCGACTAACTTGGATGGCATGAAGCTTGTCAAGTTTCATCCCCAGCAGAGTCCCTAAGTTGGTTGACTAGGGCCGAGAGTGCAAAGAAATCCCAAGCCAAGCCCACAAAGCCTAGTGCGCGACTAGCCTTGGTACGTTCTTTAACAAGAAAAATCTCTTCTATAATCATATAGTTAGAGAAAGAGTGTTCCCCGCGTGTGCGGGGATGAACCAGTCCAAGCCAGAAGTCCGCGTCCGACCAGCCCGTGTTCCCCGCGTGTGCGGGGATGAACCGCCCGCATCCCTAGCGTCTTGGTCGTTGTCCACGTGTTCCCCGCGTGTGCGGGGATGAACCGGTGACCTACACGCCGGCGTCGGCCAGGCGCGTGTGTTCCCCGCGTGTGCGGGGATGAACCGTCGGCGCTGGAGCCGACCGCGGTGGTGGGCATGTGTTCCCCGCGTGTGCGGGGATGAACCGGCCGTGGCGATGGCGGGCCGGGCGCTGCACGGGTGTTCCCCGCGTGTGCGGGGATGAACCGGCCTGGTGGAGCAGCGCGGTGCTGAGGCTGGGGTGTTCCCCGCGTGTGCGGGGATGAACCGTCCAAGCGCACGATCTCGCCCGGCTCCAAGGAGTGTTCCCCGCGTGTGCGGGGATGAACTGTGTCCGCCTTCTCGATCACCAGGTGGGCCGTAGTGTTCCCCGCGTGTGCGGGGATGAACCGCTGACGCATCTGCGGCGGGCGCAAGACAACCTGTGTTCCCCGCGTGTGCGGGGATGAACCGGCGCTTGGCGGCGTCCGCAAGGCGCTCGGCAACGTGTTCCCCGCGTGTGCGGGGATGAACCGGCCGACAGGCGGTCCAGGCGCCCGGAGAGCTGGTGTTCCCCGCGTGTGCGGGGATGAACCGTCCTGCCACACCCTGCCGGCGGTCGCGCCGCCGTGTTCCCCGCGTGTGCGGGGATGAACCGATGGGCGGCCGGAGGCTGGCGGCGTGACCGCCGTGTTCCCCGCGTGTGCGGGGATGAACCGATCGCGGCGCTGGCCGGGCGCCTGGGCAAGCCGTGTTCCCCGCGTGTGCGGGGATGAACCGTGGGACGTCTGGGCGGAGAGGTCGTGGCGGTGGTGTTCCCCGCGTGTGCGGGGATGAACCGCCGGTGCCGTCGTCCGCCGCGGTCGCGGTCGAGTGTTCCCCGCGTGTGCGGGGATGAACCGAGCCCCGGCGTCGTCTCGGTGTCGTGCCGGAGGTGTTCCCCGCGTGTGCGGGGATGAACCGCCGTACGGCTGGGAGGCGCGGGCGCTGGAGCTGTGTTCCCCGCGTGTGCGGGGATGAACCGTGGTGGCGGACGTCGGACAGCCAGGCGCCAGGGTGTTCCCCGCGTGTGCGGGGATGAACCGAAACGGGGCAAGGTTCGGGGCCATTCCAAAAAGTGTTCCCCGCGTGTGCGGGGATGAACCGGCGGCGCGGGTAGGCGGATAGGCGCGCCTCGCGTGTTCCCCGCGTGTGCGGGGATGAACCGGGCTGGCGGGGGGGGGGGCGGGTTCGGGAGCCACTTCATCCGCCGCCTGGTTCGGATGAAGGCGAGGATGGGCCTGGCCCTGGCG
>JAPPIX010000141.1 GCA_028820495.1 Gammaproteobacteria bacterium | reverse complement strand
GTGCTTCCGTGCGCGTGAAGATTGCCAGCATTGGCCGGTGAATCCAAACGTGGACGACGAGCCAACGAGCGCTACTCGATGTTCCTCTGCGAGGAGAAGGGGACCATGAGCAGCTTCCGGGGGGTGCGGGACGTGGTCGGGTCGAAGGGGCTTTTCTGCTCGATCTACACGGACCGCGGCTCCCACTGCTGGCACACGCCGGAGGCGGGCGGCAAGGTGGACAGGGCCAACCCAACCCAGTTCGGCCAGGCGATGGCGCGGCTCGGGGTTGAGATGGTCCCGGCGTACTAGCCGGAGGCGTTGGACGACATCCTGTGCGAGGTGCACGAGCGGGTGGTCGGGCGGGACAACTGCGTCCGGTTCGACCGCCTGACGCTGCAGGCCGAGGCGGACGGGGAGCGACCGCACTACGTGAAAGCGAAGGTGAAGGTGCGCCGGCACATGGACGGCAGCCTGTCGGTGTGGCACGGGCCTCGGCTGCTCCAGCGCTGCGAAGGGGACGGGATGCCGCGCCCGAAGCCCCTGGCGGAGGCCGCCTAAGTGGGCCGCGCCGCCGGCCCTTTCCGCCGCCCCGCTGCGGTCGCTCCGCTCCCTTCGCGGGGCGGCGGAAAGGGCCGGAACCCGGATGGGAGAACCGGACAGTTCATTTGTTCCAGAACCGGACATATCTATTTCAGACCGTGTGAAAACTCGGCGGTCAGTTCAAGGGCGGCGCCGGCGTTGATATCATGGGCCATGGCGCACATAACAGGTGAAGATCGTTCGCAGCTTCTGCTCCTTCCCGACGCTGTTGACGACTACGTTGGCCCGGACAATCCGGTTCGTTTCATAGACGCTTTTCTTTTGTGGATGGGCTCGATTTGATGGTCGCGGGCTTCGAGCGCGTCAGGGCCAAGAGCACGGGACGGCCAGGCTACGCTCCCGTGGATCTCCTGAAGCTGTACATCTACGGCTACCTGAACCGCATCCGCTCAAGCCGTCGCCTGGAAGTCGAGACGCACCGCAACCTTGAAGTGATCTGGCTGCTGCGCCGGCTCCGGCCGGACTTCAAGACGATCGCGGACTTCCGGCGCGTCAACCGGGACGCGTTCCGGCAGGTGTTCCGCGACTTCGTTCGGCTGTGCCGCGAACTCGACCTCTACGGGCGCGAGTTGGTGGCGGTGGACGGCACCCGCATCAAGGGCGTGAACAGCCCCGTCCGCAACTTCACGCGCGCCAAGCTGGAACGGGAGTTGAAGAAGGCCGACGAGCGGCTGAACCGCTACTTGAGCCAGATGGACGAGGCGGACGACGACGATCCCGGCAGGAGCGCGGCCGCGACGGAGGGCCTGCAAGCGAAGATCGCCAAAGTCCGAGCGCGCCGAACGGTCCTGGAGGGTCACCGGAAGACGCTTGAGCAAAGCGGGGACGAGCAGCTATCGCTGACCGACCCGGACTCGCGCGTGATGAAGACCGCCAAGGGCGCGGTGGTGGGCTACAACGCGCAGATCGCGGTGGACCCGAAGCACCACCTGATCGCCGAGCAGCAGGTGCATGCCAAGGTGACCGACGTTGGCCTTCTGGCGCAGACGGCGGTGGCCGCGCGCGAGAATCTCGAGGTGGAGGAGATCGACGCCGTGGCCGACAAGGGGTACTACAAGATCGACGACGTGGAAGCCTGCGAGGCGGGCGGGGTCGCGCCGCACGTTCCCAAGCCGGACAGGTCGCCGTCGAGAAGGAAGGGGCTGTTCATGAAGGCCCGGTTCCGGTACGACGGAACTGCGGACGCCTACGTCTGCCCCGGCGGCCATCGGCTGCGGCCGACCTACTTCCACGAACTTGCCAGCGGGACCCGGATCCAGTACGCCAACCGCGACGCCTGCCGAAGCTGTCCTCTCAGGCCCCGCTGCACGACCGACACCCATCGGCGCATCTCGCGCTACGCGAACGAGATCGTCATGGACCGCATGGCGGAACGTCTGGCCGCGAAGCCCGAACTTGCAAGGCTGCGACGGCAGTCCGCGGAGCATCCGTTCGGTTCGATCAAGCAGTGGATGGGCCAGGGGCGTTCCTGACACGGCGGCTGGACAGCGTTCGGGGCGAGTTCAGCCTCACTGCCGTGGCCTACAACATGCGCCGCGCGATCAATCTCGTCGGGGTCCAGGCCCTAATTGACGTCGCAACGGCTTGACGGCGCCGAATGCGGCCATGCATGTCGCGCAAATCCGGCCGATGCAAAGCCCGTGGCGCACACCCGCGAAGCGAAACCCCGGGGACTCCGAATCGCCACCACGCGCATGAGGTCGTATCGCGCCAGATCCCGTCCGCCGACAGGTGCGGCTGAATTGCCGCCGGTGCCGCCAACGTTTTCACACGGTCTGATTTGTTGCCAACACAAGGCCAGATCGGGGGAGTGCAGCATCCGGGGCTGAGTGCTATGCTCGAAGTCATGGAAACGACCGCTTTTGATTCCTTGGAGGCAGCCCGCAAGCTCGAAGCCGCCGGCATTGAGCGCAAGCAGGCCGAGGTCCAGGCTGAAGTCATCGCGCAGGCTCTGCAGGGTGGCGGCTTGGTCACCAAGACGGACTTGGCGCAGCTTGAGACGCGCCTTACGAACCGGCTGTACTTGGCTCTGGGGATTCTGTTCGCGGCGCTGGTGGCCGTTCGTTTCTTCGCATAGAGGAGGCAGGGAAGAGGACCCGCCTTGTTCGAGGCCGAGGAATCCCTTGAAGGGAGGCTGCGCATTGGCCGCTGGTGGTGATCGGGGCCTCGTCGCAGTTGGCGCACTGACGTTCTTGGGAACGGCTCTGGCGTATCTGCAGAGCCCGCCTGCGTGCCGCCGGGGAGGCTTGCGCGGTCCGTCATCCGGCAGGTTCGTCACAGCTTGCCCCATTGACGCGCAGGTAGTTCGCTAGGAACTCGTCAATCCCCCTTGAGAGCGACGACAGGACATGGGGGCCTTTGTTGGTGTAGATGAAGGAACGCCACGTCTGGGCTTGCGCCGTGACACCGGTTGCCGGATCGAATACGTCTTTGTGCAGGCTCATGGAGATCTCCACCAAAGGGCCTTCGCCTTCGACCGTGACGGTTAGCGCGGGACGGTCCGAACCGCCAGCTTCGCCGCCTCTGGGCCGTCCGAGGCGTCGATCCGCGCTAGGGCGCCCGCCAACTCGCCGGCCGGCAGGAACCGTGCGTGGCGGCGCGGCGGCACATCGATCTGTGGCTCTGGACCCGGGGAGCCGGTGGGTACGGAACCATGGGAATTCAAGGACTCCCAAGCGACCGAAAAGCCATGTACACTTTAGATGTACGTATTTCAGGAAGCCAATGCAATGGCTAAAACGGTAGGTGCCGCAGAGTTCAAGGCCAAGTGCCTCCGCTTGATTAATGAAATGGACCAAGACGGCGAACCAATCACGATCACACGGCGAGGGCGAGCGGTGGCCGTGCTTTCTCCAGCGCCCCGACTGGCGGAGCAACCTCCAATTCTTGGCGCGTTGCGCGGTTCGGTGCTGGCTTACGACGATCCGTTTCTGCCTGCCGCCGATCCATCGGATTGGGCAGCTGCGCGGTGATTGTTCTCGACACCCACGTATTGGTGTGGGTGATGGAGGATGATGCGAAGCTTGGGTTTGAGACTCGGCAGACCATAGTCGAGGCTTCAAAACACAACGAAGTTGGTGTTTCGGCGATTACACCCTGGGAGATTGCCTTGCTGGTGGAAAAGGGCCGACTAAGGCTGGCCCGTGAAGTCGCCGAATGGCTTGATGCGGCGCTCGCCGTCCCGGGTGTGCGGCTGTTGCCGATTGAACCAAGGATTGCCTTGGACAGCGTGAGATTGCCCGGCGCGTTTCACGCTGATCCTGCGGATCGGCTAATCGTTGCGACAGCCAGACGTTGGAGCGCAACCTTGATTACAGCCGACGGGGCAATCATCGACTATGCCAAGGCGGGGCATGTTGAAATAGTGGAAGCGGTGCGCTGACGGCAGGCGGCAATGTGGGCACCCGCATCATTCGGGTCGCGAAGCAAGGCGCTGAGTTGGGAAGCAACTCAAACTCACCGCCGTAGGCGGCGCGCGTTTGCCTCCGCGAGCTGTGCCAGGCAGTCGAGGGAATCCTGCCAACCGAGGCAGGCGTCGGTGACGCTTTGGCCGTAAACCAGTTCGCTCGGAGCGTTGATCTTCTGGTTGCCCTCGACCAGGTTGCTCTCGATCATCACGCCAAGAATGCGCGATTCGCCGTCTGCCAATTGGCGGCAGATGTCTTCGCAGACGAGCAGTTGGCGGCGGTGGTCTTTTTGGCTGTTGGCATGGCTCATATCGACCATCACCCGAGGGCAGACGCCGGCGTTCTCCAGCAGGCGGCTGGCGTAGTGGATGGATGGGTTGTCGTAGTTGGTCTTGCCGCCGCCGCCGCGCAGGATGACGTGGCAGTCCTCGTTGCCCGCGGTCTGAAAGATGGCGGAATGGCCGAGTTTGGTCACCGACAGGAAGATGTGCGAATTCTCCGCTGAGCCCAGCGCATCAACCGCCACCTGGATCGAGCCGTCGGTACTGTTCTTGAAGCCGATGGGACAGGAGAGGCCGGAGGCCAGTTGGCGGTGTATCTGGCTTTCGGTGGTGCGCGCGCCGATCGCGCCCCAACTGACGAAATCGCCAACGTATTGCGGGGAGATGGGGTCCAGGTACTCGGTGCCGCAGCCGACGCCGAGCTCCACGATGTCCCGCAGCAACGTCCGGGCCGCCTTGAGTCCGGTGTTGATGTCATAGGAGTTGTTCATGTGGGGGTCGTTGATCAAGCCCTTCCAGCCGATGGTGGTGCGCGGCTTCTCGAAATAGACCCGCATGATGATGTGCAGCCGGTCGCGGTGCTTGCGCGCCAGCTCGCACAGCCCTTGGGCGTATTCCAGGCCCGCCTTTGGGTCGTGAATGGAGCAGGGCCCGACCACCACCAGCAGCCGCTGGTCGCGGCCGTGGATGATGTCGCTGATCGCGCGCCGATCGTTGAACACCAACTCCGACGCTCGAGGCGACACCGGCAGGTCGTCGATGAGGCTGGCCGGGGCAGTCACCTCCTGCATGCCGGTGATGCGGGTGTCGTCGGTCAAATATTGCATGGTTCGCAGTGGCTTAAGCGGGGCGGGTGTGGAATGCTAGCAGAATCCTGAAGGCCATAGGCTCGGAAGTTGGATCCCCGCCGCACTCAAATTCTCAACGACATGGGCATCGAGGCTTGGTGCCTGCGCCGCACCGCGCCGGTGGCGCGCCAGTCGCCGCCGTTGCCCGCCGCGCCCAAGGAGCCCACCCAAGCCAGAACCCAATCGCTGTCAACCCGTCGCAGAATTTCGGTTTCGCCCGCTCCACGGCCAGCGCCGCCCGCGGCGGAGGCACCCGCGGCCAAGGTGCCCGATGCCACCGACGCCGAGCCGTTCACCCTGACCGCCTTCTGCACTGCTAGTGAAGGCGGCGGCGCCCTGTTGGCAACCAGCGGCTTGACGGGGCGGGGCCAGGCGGCGTTGGCTGCGGACATCGTGCGCTGCCTGAGCCGCAACTGGTCAGCGACCGTCAGGCGAATCGAATTCAATTGGCCCCTGCCCGGCGTCACGGGGGCGGCGGGGCCTGCGCTAAGCGCGTTTTTGGACAAGCAAATCAACGACTTTTCGGTAACCCGCGCCCTGGCCACCCAGTCGGCGGCGGCCCGGCTGCCCGCCTTGGGCATCGGCGTTGCGACCATTGCGGACTTGAACCAGCTCGACAGCCCAGACGCTAAGCGAGCGCTCTGGCGGCAATTGCAGGCCCCATGACGTCCAACGACGAAATCGTCAAGCGGCGAACCTTCGCCATCATCTCGCACCCCGACGCGGGCAAGACGACCATGACCGAGAAGCTGCTGCTGTTCGGCAACGCCATCCAATTGGCGGGTGCCGTGAAGTCGCGCAAGGCCGACCGTCACGCCACGTCGGACTGGATGGCGATGGAGCAGGAGCGGGGCATCTCGGTGACCACTTCGGTCATGCAGTTCCCCTATCGCGACCGCGTCATGAACTTGCTCGACACGCCGGGCCACGAGGACTTCTCGGAAGACACCTACCGCACCCTCACTGCGGTCGATTCGGCGCTGATGGTCATTGATGGGGCCAAGGGGGTGGAGCCGCGCACCATCAAGCTGATGGAGGTCTGCCGCCTGCGCGACACGCCGATCATCACCTTCATCAACAAGCTCGACCGGGCCATCCGGGATCCCTTGGAGTTGCTCGACGAAATCGAGGACATCCTGCAGATCCAGTGTGCGCCCATCACTTGGCCACTCGGCTCCGGAACCCACTTTCGAGGCACCTATGACCTGGCCGCCGACGCGATCGAGGTCTATGAGCCCGGACAGGGCCAGCGCGTCCACGCGTACCCCGTGATCCAAGGGCTGGACAGCCCGGAGGCGCGGGCGCTGCTCGGTGACGACTACGAGGCGCTGGCCGAGGAGGTTGAACTGGTGCGCGGCGCAACCCCTGATTTCGATGACGGCGACTTTCTCGGTGCCACTCAGACGCCAGTGTACTTCGGCACTGCGCTCGGCAACTTTGGCGTTGAGCGCCTGCTTGATGGGGTTGCCGCCTACGCGCCACGGCCGCAGCCGCGCCGGGCGGACAGCCGCCTGGTCGATCCCGGCGAAGCCCGCTTCTCAGGGTTCGTGTTCAAGGTCCAAGCCAACATGGATCCTCGGCACCGCGACCGGATCGCCTTCCTGCGGGTCTGCTCAGGGCGTTACGAACGGGGCATGAGGCTCAATCACGTGCGTCTGGGCAAGACGGTGAAGATCAGTGACGCCGTGACCTTCATGGCCGGTGACCGGACCCAGGCGACATGCGCTTGGCCCGGCGACATCATCGGCTTGCACAACCACGGCGCCATTCAGATCGGTGATTCGTTCAGCGAGGGCGAACGCCTGGCGTTCATCGGCATCCCCAACTTCGCGCCGGAGTTGTTCCGGCGGGTGCGCACCCGTGACCCGCTGAAGGGCAAGCAGCTCGAAAAAGGCCTGCATCAGCTCGCAGAGGAAGGCGCCACCCAGGTGTTCAAGCCCATGAACCGCAACGAACTGGTGGTCGGCGCGGTGGGGGTGCTGCAATTCGATGTGGTGGCTCATCGGCTGCGTGAGGAGTACCGTGCGGATTGCATTTACGAAGACAGCAACATCCACACGGCACGCTGGATACACGGCGAGGACGCTGGCGCCGTGGAAGCCTTCCGGCGCAAGAACGCCGACCATCTGGCCATCGACGGCGGCGGCCACCTCGCCTATCTGGCACCCACCCGCACCAATCTGCAGCTTACGGAGGAGCGCTGGCCGGAACTGGAGTTCAGGAAGACGCGGGAGCACTAGAGGCGTAAACTGCCACCAGTTTCAAGCCCTGTCCGAGAGAGGTTGAACGGAGATGGCGGAACCCGCCCTTGAGGCTCAATTCCGGCAGCTTGCGGAGGATGCCTCCCAAGACGAGCTGTCCGCGGCCCTGCTGGTGAATCGGGTGCTCGATCCGACCGTTGACGCCGATGTTTTGCGCCATCGAATCGACGAGCTCGCCGGCGCCTGCCCGTCTGGCGTTCCGCCATGGGCGTTCATGCAGCAGCGGGGTTTTTCCGGCAGTTGGACGGAGCCGGTCTCGCTCGCCCACAGTTGCTTGGCGGATGTGTTGAAGACCGGTCACGGCATCCCCATATCACTCGGCGTTCTGTTGCTGCACGTGGCGCGCGGGCGGGGCTTTGATGCCGTCGGCGTCAATTTTCCCGGCCATTTCCTCACTCGGGTTGGCGACGCGCTGATCGACCCCGTCGATTTCCGCCCCGTCACGGAGAACGAATGCCTGCACGGGCTTAACGAAGCCCGCGGGCTTAGCGAAGCCCGCGGGCTCGGCGGGACGGCCGTCCCTGATCCGTTCGCCACCGCGACCAGCGCCATGATCGCTCTGCGCATGCTGAACAACGTGAAGGCGCAACTGGTGGGCGGTTCACAGTGGGACCGGGCGCTCGCCATCGTGGGCTACCAGTTGATTCTGTTGCCGGGCAATGCCGAACTGCAGTTCGAGCGAGCCCAGCTATGGGAACGGCTCGGCGCGCCGGACGCAGCGCGGCAATCCTACGCCCAGGTTGCGCAGCAAGGCGGGGATGCCAAGCTGCGCTCCGCCGCCGAAGCCAAGTTGGCTGACTTGGGGGACGGAGGCACGGTTTGGAATTAGTGCTGACCGATCGAGAGGCATGATGGCGCGCGTCAACAAAAGCGGCGTCCTTGCCGGTCAGGTGGTGGTGGTAACCGGGGCCAGCCGGGGCATCGGCGAGGCCATTGCCCGCCGCTTCGCGATGGAAGGCGCTCGCGTGGTGGTATCCGCCCGCACGGTGGAAGACGGCGACCACTATCTGCCGGGCTCCATCAAGGCGGCCGTCAAGACGATAGTTGATGCTGGCGGCGAGGCGCTGGCGGTGCGCGCCGACTTGGCCGACGCTGAAGACCGGCGCAATCTCATCCACTCTGCCGAGCAGGCCTTCGGGCCGGTCGATATCCTGGTCAACAACGCCGCCATCACCTATTTCATCCCAACCGCCGACTTCCCCGAGAAGCGCTTCCGGCTGATGATGGAGGTGCAGGTGCGGGCGCCCTTCGAACTCAGCCAATTGGTTTTGCCCGCCATGCGCGAGCGGGGTGCCGGTTGGATTCTCAACGTCTCCTCCCGCGCCGCCATCCACCCCGACAAGACCGCGCCGGGCCGCGGCGGGACCGTTTACGGCATGTGCAAGGCGGCGCTGGAGCGTTTCACCACCGGTTTGGCCCAGGAGCTCCAGGGTTCCGGCATTGGCGTCAACGTCATATCGCCTGGCTTGGTTGCCACCCCCGGCGTCATGCACCACCGGCTCATCAACGAGTCCACCGAGCATCTGGTGGAGCCCATTGAGCACATGGCGGAAGCCTGCCTGCGCCTTTGCCACGGCGACCCGAACGCGCTAAGCGGGCGCATCGACTACGCCGATAGGGTCATTGCGGAATTTGGGCTTGAACCGGCTGCGTTGATTTGACGGCCCCTCACAACCGCCGCAGCCAAGCGGCCATAGCCGGGTCCACCAATGTCCAGCGCCCGTCCGCTTCCTGTTGAATCAGGTCATCCCGCTCCAAGGCGTCCCGCGCCCGCACCCCAGTTGATACCGGCAACCGCAGTTGCGACAGAAAGCTGTGGGAAGTGGGGTGCGGCACACCGTCTTCGGTCTCCGCGATGGCCCTTAGCAGCGCCCGCTGGCTCGGTGCTAAGCGCGCTACTTGAGCGGCAGCAACGCCGCCTTCCTCGGCCACCAACTTTGTCCACATCGCCTCCGCGCTGTCGGCGGTGGGCGGGGCCTCCGCTCGCCAGAGCGGTGCGCATAGCGCGTTCACGTAATGGGGGTGGCGGTTGGTCAGCGTTAGAATGCAGTCGATAGCCTCGGCGGGGACTCGTCTCCGCCATCGCGTCCGTCCTACTCGGCGCAAAAACTGGCGGTAATCCTCGGCACTGATCCGCTCAAGGGTCATTTTCCGGCAAAGACGGTACAGGGGGCGGTCCTCATCCTCGAACATCGACGCTAGCAGGTGCTTGCGGCTGCCAGCGAAAACGTAGGTGACGTTCCGCGCCCGTTCGACGGCATGCCGCACGGCTCCCTCCAAACTTCTTGGCGCGCCGTTTTGCAACTCTGACAGCTGCTGGAACTCGTCGAGCACGAACACCACCCGCCGGTCGTAAGCACCGGCGGCGGCATCCAGGGCGAGCAGCATCTCAACAATGCCTTCGCCCGCTTGGCTGGGTGCGGCCAACTTGAGACGCAAGCCGAACGCGCTGAAGGATAGCTCCGGCTTTAGAGCGGAGAAGGCGTTTGTCAGTTTCGAGGTGGAGGACCGTTTCCGGGGGGCGAGACGAGACCCGGCCTGTTCCACAGCGGCTCTGAGCCGCGTTTCGAATGCGTTGGCGTCATGAACCACGAGCAAATCAAGCCGCGTCGCCACGATGTCCGGCTCAACGTCGTGCAGCACCTGCTCAATCAGGCTGGTCTTGCCGATTCGCCGCCTGGCCCAAAGCCAAGTATGCATGCCCTCCCGTACGCTGCCCGCCAGTTCATTGCGCTCACGGACACGATTGCAGTGGGCTCGGCCAGTGGCGACGCCCAAGGGAAAGAGTTCGGTGGCTGAAACCATGGTTGGATTCTAACGCGTTGCACAAAAAAGAAAACGCATCTATCGGATACGCATAATTGCGTATTCGGAAAATGCGTAGAGTCAGCACTAAGAACCGTTTGCGCAAATTGGATTGCCACCGCGCTACGTCATGCGTTCGCCCGCATGCCGAGCGGCGATGTATCCGAAAGTCATGGCGGGGCCGATGGTGCCGCCGGCACCGGGATAGAAGTTGCCCATCACCGAGGCCGAGGCGTTGCCCGCGGCGTACAAGCCGGGCAGGGGTGCGCCGCCTTTGCCCATGACTTGGGCGAACTCGTTGGTGAGCAACCCACCCTTGGTGCCCAAGTCGCCGGGGTAGAGCTTCATGGCGTAGAACGGCGGCTTGTCGAGCGGTGCGAGGCAGGGGTTGGGCCTGACCGCCGGGTCGCCGGAGAAGCGGTCGAAAGCGCTTTCACCGCGATGAAAGTCATCATCCCGGCCCGTGGCCGCCATCGCGTTGAACCGGGCGACGGTGGCGGCCAGGCCATCGGCGTCGATGCCAGCTTGGCGGGCCAAGTCGTCGAGGGTGTCGGCTCGGATCACGAACCCGCTATCGATGTGGCGCTGCGGCGTAATCCCCGGCAGCATGCCGCCGATGGGGTACTTGGCGCGGTAGGCGTGGTCGAAGACCATGTGCGCGGGAATGGCCGCAGCCCCCGCTCGATGCGCTTCCTGCATCTGCTTGACGAGGTCGTTGTACGGGTCGGCTTCGTTGGCGAAGCGTTGTCCCGCAGCATCGACGATGATGTTGCCGGGCTTGGCGCGCTCGAAAATGACGATCTGCGGCGCGCCGCCGGGCGGCATGAACGTGGGCGCCCACCAAGCGTCGTCCATCAGGTCCACGGCGGCACCGATGGCCATGCCGGCTTGGATGGCGTCTCCCGTGTTGCCTTCAGAGCCGGAGGTGTAGCTGGTGTCAGGCTCCGCATCGAGATGCTCGCGGCGCATCTCGGCGTTGCGCTCGAAGCCGCCCGCTGCCAGCACGACGCCCTTGCGCGCCCTGACTTTGCGCTGCTGCCCGTCCACATCGACGCCCAAGCCGATGACCCGGCCATCTTCCACCAATAGTTCGGTCAAGCTTGCGTTCAGCCACAACGGCACTTGGCGTTCGAGCAACGAAAGGCGCAGCCGTGCGATCAGCGCCCCCCCGTTGGCCAGGTGCTTGCGGCCCGCCGCACGGTTCCAGAGGTTGCGCGGCAGCAGCCGCCACGCCTTGAGCAGTTGCCCTGGATTGGCCCTGGCCGAAGCCAGTTGGCGCAGTTCGGCCATGGTGCCGACGATCCCGGCCGGGGCGATGGGCCCGCGGCTGCGAAGTTCCCCCAAGTGCTTGCCAAGCCGTCGCCCGGCGAAGACCCGGGGCTCGACCGAACGGCTTTCGACCAAGGCGCCGGGCGAGTGGGGGCGGTAGTCGGGAAAACCGAAGAAGGTCTCGACCTCAAGGTGGCTGTGGCGCAGCAGATGGTTGAGCATGCGCGGCGCTTCGGTGACGAAGGCCCGCAGTTTTTCCGGCCCAACGCGGTTGCCCACATGGTGCTCGAGGTAAGTGAGCGCTCGCTGCGCGTCGTTCGCCGCATCCGGGTGCTGCATCCGGGCGTTGCCCGGAACCCAGAGCACGCCCCCGGACAACGCCGTGGTGCCGCCGTAGTGCGCGGTCTTCTCGATAACCAGCGCATCAAGCCCGTCAATGCTGGCGGTCAACGCCGCAACGAGCCCCGCGGCGCCGGACCCGACGACAGCCAAGTCGGTCTCAAACGCCCAGTCGCTCATGAGTGCCGGTCAGCTTGCCGTCAGCCCGCCGTCCACCACGAACTCGGAGCCCGTGCAGTACGAGCTTTCGTCGCTGGCGAGGAACAGTGCCAAGCGGGCGACTTCGTCCGCTTCGGCCACCCGACCGAGTGGAACCAATCGCACTAGGCGGTCGCCGTCGGCGTAGCCCGGCACTTGGTGCAGCATCTCGGTTTCAATCAGGCCCGGGTGGATGGAGTTGACGCGGATGCCGCGCCGTCCGAGTTCGACCGCCGCGGTCTTGGTCATGCCCCGCACGGCCCACTTGGAAGCGCCGTATGCGAAGGCGCCTTGGGCGGCGCTGAGACCAGCTACGGAGGAGATGTTGACGATGGCGCCTTGGCCGGCTTCGCGCATGGCTGGCGCGACGGCCCTCATGCCGAGGAACACGCCGGTACAGTTTACGTCCATGACCGCTTGGAACTCCTCGGGCTCGATTTCGAACAAGCGCCCGGTGCGGAAGATGCCGGCATTGTTGATGAGCGCATCGATGCGTCCCGAAGCCTTGAGAAGTTCGCTCATCAAGGCTTCCCAGGCGTCGGCGTCACGGACGTCGAGATGCCGGTACTCGCCGCCGACTTCCGCGGCCAACGACTGACCTTCGGCGTCCAGCACGTCCGTCAGCCACACTTGGGCGCCCTCCGCGGCGAACAGCCTCGCCTCGGCAGCGCCCTGGCCCCGGGCGGCGCCCGTGATCAGGCAAACCTTGTCTTGCAGTCTTCCCACGATCGGCTCCCTAGTTCTTGAATCCGGCATTGAACGCGGCGCTGGTTCGGGCCGCCATGATGAAGTCGTTTTCGTGCAGGCCGCCGATGGCGTGCGTCCACCAGCGCACCTCCACTTTACCCCACTCCAGCACGATGCGCGGGTGGTGGTCGGCGGCTTCCGCCAGTTCCCCCACCCGATTGGCGAAGGCCAGCGCCTTGGCGAAATTGGCGAAGGTGAACTGGGCCCCAAGCTGATCCATGCCATCCACCCGCTCGATGGACCAACCCGTCAGTTGCGCCAGCAGCGCGGGCCTTGCCGAGGCAGCCACCGGCGGTGAATCCGCCCGGCAGGGTAGGCAGTTGCGTTCGGCCAATTCACTCATGCTCGCCTCCTTGCTTTCCTGGATTCAGGCACTGCCCCTGCTTTGGATGTTCGCTTGGCCCAGGCGTCCTGCAGCCGGTCAAGGTAAAGGAGTAGCAGCCAGACGCCATACGCGGCCACTTCGCCGTAACCGTCCTTGGTCAGCCACCACAGGTGCAGCAGGCCCAGGGCACTTGCAGGATATACGAGCCGATGCAGTTGCCGCCAGCGCCGTCGCAGGCGGCGTTGCCAGCCGTTTGTGGACGTGACTGCCAGCGCCAACAGCATCAGCAAGGCCGCGAAACCCACCGTGATGTAGGGCCGTTCGGAGATGTCCTCGAAAATCAGGCGCCAGTCGAATTCGGCGAAGAATCCCAAGTAGAACAGGAAGTGAAGGGACAGGTAGGTGAAGGCGAACAGCCCCACCAAGCGGCGGATGCGCAGCAGGGGCGGGTAGCCAAGCCGCCGCCGCAGGGTGGAGACGCTCAGGGCCAGCAACAACGTGCGCATCCCCCACTCGCCGAGGAACAGCAGCACCGCCTCGCCCGGGTCCGCGCCCA
>JAPPIX010000416.1 GCA_028820495.1 Gammaproteobacteria bacterium | reverse complement strand
GTCCCCCGCAACGCAAACCCCGCCCGATCAGGAGCTGGGGGGCGAGTAGTTACTACAAAAGAATATTGTCCCGTAATTCTGTTTCCATGTAAGGCCGAGCCCTGTCCTACCACGTCGAAACCATCCCCAACCGCAGCAGCCCACCGGCCGTCCTGCTGCGCAAAGCCTGGCGGGAAGGCAAGCGCATCCGCAAGCAAACCATCGCCAACCTCTCCCACATGCCGCCGGAGACCGTCGAAGGCATCCGCCGCGTGCTCAGGGGCGGCGTGGTGCTGGACTCCCCGCACGAGGCGTTCGCCGTGCGGCGCTCCCTGCCCCACGGGCACGTGGCCGCCGTGCTCGGGCTGTGCCGGGGGCTGGGGCTGCCGCGGCTGCTGCACCGCACCGCCGGGCGAACGCGCGACCTGGCCCTGGCGGCGGTGGTCGCGCGCGTGCTCTCGCCGGCCTCCAAGCTCGCCACCGCCCGCCAGCTGTCCCCCGGCACCGCCGCCTCCAGCCTCGGCGCCGTGCTCGGCCTGGGCGAGGTCAGCGGCAACGAGGTGCTGGACATGCTCGACTGGCTGCTCCAGCGCCAGCCGTGGATCGAGCGCAGCCTGGCGCGACGGCACCTCAAGGACGGCACCCTAGTGCTCTACGACATGACCTCCAGCTACCTGGAGGGGCGCTGCTGCCCGCTGGCGAAGTTCGGCCACAGCCGCGACGGCAGGCGCGGCAGGAGGCAGGTCGCCATCGGACTGCTGTGCGCCGGGGACGGCTGCCCCATCGCCGTGGAGGCGTTCGAGGGCAACACCGCCGACCCGGGCACCGTGGCCGCGCAGGTGGCCAAGCTCAAGGGGCGCTTCAGCGTCAAGCGCATCGCCCTGGTGGGCGACCGGGGCATGCTGACCACGGCCCGCATCCGCAAAACGGTGGCCCCGGCGGGGCTGGACTGGATCTCGGCGCTGAAGACCGCCGACCTGCGCAAGCTGCTCAAGCCCCCCAAAGACGGTGGCCCCGCCCCGCTGCGGCCGGACGGCCTGCAGCCCGACGCGGTGGCGGAGATCCTCAGCCCGGACTTCCCCGGCGAGCGCCTAATGGTCTGCTTCAACCCGCGCCTGGCCGAGGAGCGCGCCCGCAAGCGCGAGGCCCTCCTCAAGGACACCGAGGCGATCCTTGGGCGCATCGCGGACATCGTGCGGCGCAAGGGCTCCAAGCTGCGCGGGGCGGAGCGGATCAACCGCCGGGTGGGGCGCGAGGCCAACCGCCGCAAGGTGGAGAAGCACTTCGACATCGCGGTGGCCGACGACCGCCTGACGTTCGAGCGCAACGCCGCGAGGATCGCCGCCGAGGCCCGCCTCGACGGCATCTACATCGTGCGCACCAGCCTCGACGCCGACGCCATCGGCGCCCACGAGGCCGTGGCGGCCTACAAGTCGCTGGCCCGCGTGGAGCGCGCGTTCCGCAACCTCAAGACCGCCCGGCTCAAGGTCAGGCCGATGTACGTGTACAGCGAAGGGCGGGTCCGCGCCCACGTGTTCCTGTGCGCCCTGGCCTGCCACGTGGAATGGCGCCTGCGGCGGCTGCTGGCCCCCATGCTGTTCGAGGACGACGACCCCGAAGGCGCCCGCGCCCAACGGGACTCGCCCGTCAAGCTGGCCAAGGCCTCCGAACGGGCGCGGCGCAAAAGCGCCTCGAAGACCACCGCCGACGGCCTGCCCGCGCACAGCCTCACCACCCTGCTCGACGACCTCGCCACGCTGGCGCTGAACACCGTGCAGCTGCCCGGCAGCCCTGAAAGCCGCTTCTTCGTGGCCACCCAGCCCACCCCGCTGCAGCGCAAGGCCTTCGAACTGCTCGACGTGGACCCCGCCAAAATGTTCCCAGTGCGCGTCCAGGCCGAATGACGCTAACCCAATGAAACCGTTACACTATCCCCCGAATCAACGGGTGAAGTTCCGCCTAGGCGGGCCGAGTAAAGCTGGACAACCAGGAAGGACTGGAGCACAGCATTTTGGAGGCTTTGGGGCGTTCAGGCGCTTCATTGCCTTTTCCCGTCGCCCGCTAGTCATTCGCCCATTCTGGCAATGTGCGCCAATCCGTTACTCAGTCCGACCGGACTGTTCGAGCCCGATAGTTGCTAGCATTTCCTTGTGGATTAGGCGCCAGTCCTGGTTGAGGTTGACAGTCCGGGCTTGAATTCGAAATCCCTCAAGCCGGATGTCGCCCCTTAGCGGCTCACCGACCTCCGGGTAAAGCAGAATGCCTTCATGCTTCGCCCCATTCGGTTGTTTCTCTTGACGGTTCCGCAGGTAGGCTAGGAGTTGGTAGAGGTTGCTGGAGTGCAGCTTGCCGGTTCCTGAGGCCGTGCGGCGGGCCAGCGCCTCTCTGTAGTACTTTGTGTCCAAGATAATCCGGCGCTCGGGCGACTCGAGTATCAGATCCGCAGTCATCACTGGGATTAGTGCGCGGTTGGCGTCGTCCTCAGCGTAGGCGTCAGCCCATTGCACGCCACGCCCCCTGTGATTCACGTCGTACACTCGCTGTTCGCGCTCGTAGAATCCCATAACGAATTCCTCAAAAATCGCCCACATCGTCGCTTCATCCCGCCTGAAGTCGCGGAAAGTGACTTGTCCGCTGCTCTCCTTCACCAACGAGTTTTCATAGATGAGCCTGCAAACCGATAGCAGAAACCGGTAGAGTCTCCGGTTGCCGCCGGGCCGGACTTCGTCAAAGGTGCCTCGTTCGACACGAGTCAGCGACACGCTGTCGAGTCTCCTGTACGCGGAGCGCACCTCGCCACTGACATCGCTGTGCAACGGGGTCTCGCCCCGTAACAGCCCATGCAACGAAGTACGCAGTATTCGGTTCGGAAGTATGTCCACAGACAGTTCCTCGAAGTCGCACGCCGCTCGCCCTCGCACACGGAGCATGCGCTTTGCCATTTCAGTGACTGACAGTTTCCCGCGAATGCCAGCGAGATCTTCTCGTCTCTCCACGTAACCGCGGTCCAATCCGCGTCGCCAGAGGTGGTTCACGCCGCCCGCGAGAACCTTGCCCAAGAGATCTTGAGCTGTCAGGATGCCCTCCAATCCTGCAAGCCTTGCCGTGTCCCGTTCCTGAACCCTGCCCCACGCGTAGCAGAGCAGGTAGTAAAGGTTCAGTATCGGAATGCTGTCCAACGTTAGCGTCAGTCGTAGAGTTTGGCTACTTCTGTTTCAACGTCCTTGGGGGAATCGAACCAGTATTCGCGAAGCAGCGGCGCTATCTGGGTGTCCACGATGTGTCGATACCAGTCATCTGAAGGTTTGTCGTCGTCGCTAGGTACGAAATAGCTGTGGCCGATCTGAAATCCTTCGCCCAGTTCTTTATCATTGCTGATTTTCTTGTTGAGCTGGCCAATCCGATCCGATATCCGAGCGATCAACCCGGGGGTCGCGCCCTTCGCTTCGAGGTTCCTCTTGAATTGTTCACGTCCGTAATCCGTCGCAAAGGCTGGCTTGAGGGTCTCGAAGGCGAATCGTCGGCGGAGGGCATAGTCAACCACGGCCAAGGAACGATCCGCGGTGTTCATCATCCCTAGGATGTAGACGTTCGCGGGGACGTGGAATAGCCTGTCGGAATAGGTCAAGGCGATTGCGTACTCGTCGCTGCGCTTGTCCGCCTCGATCAGCATGAGAAGCTCACCAAATATGCGCGAGAGATTCCCTCGGTTGATCTCATCAATAAGGAACACATGGGGAGCTTTCGATTTTCGTGCAAGTTGACTGAAGCGATGGAACACACCGTCCTTGAGCTCAAATCCCCCGTTGTCCGTGGGCCGGTAGCCTTGGACGAAGTCCTCGTAGGCGTAGGACTGGTGGAACTGGACCATCTCGATACGACTGCTGTCCTCGCTCTTGATGAGTCGTCGAGCGATGCGACGGGCAACAAAAGTCTTCCCGGTGCCTGGAGGGCCTTGCAGGATTAGGTTTTTTCGCGACTGGATCGATTTGAGGAAGCGATCGAAGTCGTCACGCGGGACAAAAACATCTTTGTGTACATCATCGGCGGTATAGGTTGGCTTTGGGCTTGAACCCGGCTTTGGGGCAGGAGTGGGGTTGGGAGTTCCCCCTTTCCAGCGTTCCTTGATTGGCGAACTGTAGAAGCTGAATCCTGGATGCTCCTCTTCTAGACCCTTACGGATCTCCCTCAGCGCACGATCAATCGCGCCCGCATTGGAGGTGTCGAAGTCATGACGCGGACGCAGCCCATTGACAATGCTGACCTTGTCCTTGGTGGAGACAGTCGGTTCAAAGTCGTCCGGGAAAAGCAGAAACAGCAACGCGTGCCGGAACATGCGTTTGGCGGCATACTCCGTGGCATCAAGCCATGACATGAGCTTCCACGGTTCCCTGAGCAACTGCTGGCGCTCGTTTTCCCTTTGGGAGAACCAGTTACGCATTGCGTCTACGAAGAACACGTACCCAAGCCAAGCATCTGTATTCCAACCGACGCCGGTACGAACTCTGCCAGCACCAAGTACGCTGTCGCTGAGGAGCTCGTGACTTTCGGGGAGGACTCTCCCCGACCATCCCCAAATTCGGGCGATACGGTCTCTCTTTGTAGCGGGCTTCAAGGATTCCGGCCCTTGGGTTAGTTGATATACCCACGCCATCTCAGCCCAAAGGCACTTCGCGTCCGGGGAGCCGGGATCAAGTTGACGTTTCAGCTTCTCCAAGAACTTGCCTTCTGATTCATCCGGGTTGTCGACGTAGAGCTTGTACAGTTCGTCGAAGTTCTTGCGTGTCCACAAAGCTTGATCAGTGAACAGTGATCCCGCGCCGAGAAGGCACCGCTGCTTCCAGACCTCGGCGGCGTTCAAGACTTCTTCGAACTCTTTGGCACGACTCATGAGCAATAGATTCCTAGCTTCGCCTGCGTCGCTGCGCGGTCCAGCTTCCATTTCTGTCCTCTCAAGCCTGCTCGCGCCCCAAGTCGCGGGCCGCTGCGAGGTGTGAGACAGCGGCGCGAATGAGTGCACCGAGGTCAGAGCCCTCCCGATAGTCAGGTGAGTGAAGGCTATCGACTCGCCGCTCCTGGAGAAGCTCTTGAAACGCCTGTTTTGCGGTTTTACTCCTCGCACGAACACCGAAAGCGTATCCGCCGCCATTGCGCACCAAAGAAAAGCACGGGATGTCCGTCAATCCGTCACCCACATAGATCATGTTGCTGAACGGGATTCTCCGGTCTTGCACCTTGTTGTTGACGGAGTGCGGCTTGCTTCGGGAGTCCTCAATGCGAACGCCTTTGTTGATTTCGAACAGATAGCGCGTCTTTTCCGTAAAGGTCACGCAACGCTTGACGTAGCGGACAATGCCGTCCTCCGCCTCACCGAGTTGGCAGCCGTAGAATCCGTCAACATACGTCTGAACAATGCGACTGCCTCCGATCACCTCCTGCAGGCCCCCGCTGACGATGTAGAACTCGATCGCGACATCACGAAACTCGGATACGAGTTCCTTGAGATCCTCAAACATTTTCGGCAGACCCTCGAAATACTGATCATCCAGCGACCGCCCGAAGTCTCTCAAGTCCCTATTGGTCAGGTCGCCTAGCGCCTTGTCCTTGCCCACTCGGTCGAGGATAAGACGCAGGTACGCGAGAGGGGGGTCGTAGCCAGCTGCAACCAAGGGTGGAACGAGTTCAGACCAGAACTCGTCAACGTCAACGCCCCGGCTCTTCAGCAGCGCGGTAGTCGAGTCCGGAACAAGTGTGTCGTCAAAGTCAAAGACGACGGCGATGACAGCCAAGGGACAACATCACCGCTGTCTAGCGGAGATGGCCTTTTTGTCGCGTAACGCAGTGGCTGCCTCCGACTTGCTGCGCTCGCCTCGGGCCTTGTTGACACGGGCCATCGCGGACTGCAACGTCTGCCTGACATGCAGGAAATGTTCTGCCCTTTGGGATGTCCGGCTGGTTGTCAAGGCACTCTCCTCTCTCGAAACTGCGACTGTCCGCAACTCTAGCAAACTGCGAAGTCCATGTGCAATCAACGGCGGGAATCAACGATTCGCCGACTGAGCCCCCGCCCCCGGAACCTCAACCGAGTAGCGCGGCCAGTCGCTGAGCAGTTCGTCGATGACCGCGCCGCCGACGATGTACAGCGCCTCCAGGGAGGCCCGCATCCCGGAGTAGCCCTCATTCTCGCGCAGCAGGTTTTCGGCGGCGGTGATGCCGGGGGGCGGCATCGTGTGGTTGCTGCCGGTGCGCAGCACCATGAAGCGGTCCCTGTCCACCCGGGCCGCCTCGTGCAGGTAGGTGATGGCTTGGTAGGTGCCGGTGTCCTCCATGGCGGAGGTGACGAAGTCGGTCTCGCCGCCCGACCAGTAGCGGACGTAGGCGTTGGCCCAGTCGTTCATCAGCGCTCCGTGCCAGAAGGTCATGGCGGCGATGTGGCCGCCGCGGGTGACGAACGGCGGCCTGCGGGCGTTGGGATGCTCCACGTACAGGCTGCGGTGCGCCGCCAGTTGCGGGGAGTCCGGCAGTGCCAAGTCCTTGGTCAATCCGTAGGCCCAGTCGCGGAGACTAGCGTTGATGAGGAACATCTCGCCCCGGGGCTCCGGGCGGTTGGGGTCGAATGGAAAGCGGGTGCGGCGGGCGAAGAAGCCGAAGCCCCAATCCTCGGGAATTTCCCGGGCGTCTATTTCGTAGCCCAGGTCGCCGTCCACGAGGTAGGCGGACCAGACCGCTGAGCCGACCGAGGCATCCTCCGGGTCGATGCCGGCGATGCCAGCCACCAGCCAGTACGCTTGGCGAAGGTCGAAGCGTGGGTCCAAGCCCAGCGCCATGGTCGCCGTGGCGGACTTGGCGGTGCCGACCCCGGTCACCATGCCGAGAATTTGTGAGTTGGCGTTGTAGTAGAGATCGTGGTGGGAATGCGGGAAGGCGAAGCGTTGGTCGAGGTTGCGGCGCTCCTTCCAGAACTGAAACTCGCCCGGCTCGTCGCCTTCATCCGCGCCCCGCTCGAACATGGTGACGACCACCACGCGCACCGGCACCGGGACTGCAGCGCCGGCCGTTGGCGCTTGGGAGGGAGCGGGCGACTCGTTCCCTGGAACGTCGCAGCCCACCAGCGTCAACCAGGCGGCCAGTGCGGCCGATGTCCAGCTCAGCAGGCGGCGCGATTTGCCGATCAGCATGAGCGAACTCGCCGGATGCACCGAATCCTTAGAACTTGTACGCCACGCTGGCCTGGTAGTGCCGGGGCAGCTCCGGCAGCACGATGGCGGAACCGAACAGGTTGGGGAAGTTGGAGCGGAAGTAGCGCTCGTCAGTGAGGTTTTTGCCTGTCAGGGTGAATGACCAACTGCCGAGATCGACCTTGGCACCCACGTTGACCAGCGTGTAGGCGGGCAGCTTGACCGCTTGGGAGAACGCCGAGTAGGCGCTGTCCACGTCAATGACGCTGCCGAACAACTGCAGGCCGTTGTCGAAGCTGTAGATGCCGCTGAGGCTGATGATGTTCTCCGGCACCCCGGTGCGCAGCGCTTTCGGGTTGGTCTCCAAGGTGACGAAGCCCGCTGCCGTGCCGCCGTAAAAGGTGGTGGGGTCGGTGTCGGGCAGGTCCTCGGCGCCTAGGAAGCTGAACCGGCCGCCGCCGTCCAAGGTGCTCCGATTGACCACCTCGATGTTGGTGTAGGCGGCGGTGAGGGTGAGGTTGGGGGTAACCAGCCAACGCAGTTCAAACTCGAAGCCCTCCGTGTCAGAGACTTGGTTGGTGACGATGGCCTGGGCGCTGAAGTCGGTGCGCTTCTGCTCGTAGTAAATCGCTTGGGCGAACAGTTGCTCGTTGAGGAAGGTCCCCTTGAGGCCCACCTCGAACAGCTCGGAACTGGCCACGGAGTTCTCCGCTTGGACTTCCTCGGGGTTTAGGTTGGAGCCTTGGCCGACCACCACGGTGGTCTGCTTGGAGACGGTGACGTAAGGCACGACGCCCACCGGCGTGGTGTAGGAGACGCTGGCGGTCCAGGAGAAGGCGTCGTCGGTGTAGCTGGCGTCGATGTCGCTGCCGAACAGGGTCTTGTGACCCGGTTGGCTGCTGCTCATGTCAATGGAGTCGAAGCGGCCGCCGAGCAGGATGTTCAGGCCGTTGTTGAAGTCCAAGTCGGTCAGCAGCGCCAGACCGTAGATGGTGTAGTCGCCGACCGAGACCTCGGTGTAGTCGTCGTCGATGCGCGTGGCCAGCAGCCGCAGGTCGCGGGCGGTGGAGGGGCCGGTCAGGTCGCGGCGGTCGAAGTGCTCGTTGATGAAGTCGTTGGCGTGCTCGAAGTCGGTGTGGCGTATGGACGGCGAGAAGAGCAGATCGAGGGTGAGGGCGTCAAACTCCTCGGTGTAGTTGACGATCAATTGGTTCTCAATCACCCAGGAGTCCGCGAACTGGGAAAACCCGTAGGCGTTTTCGTTGAGGTTGTCGTAGGACTCAAAGTAGAGCTTGTTGGTCACTGTCCACTTTTCGCCCAGGTCCATGATGATGTCGGCGTAGAGGATGAGGTCCTCGTTTTCCAAGGTGTCGTCGGATGCCACCAGCACTTGGCTTCCGTCCAACTTGGCCACGCCCACGGTGGCGGGGTCGAGCGCGAAGTCAGGGCCGAAGGTCACCGGACCGCTGACGCTGGCCGGGTTGAAGGTGAACGAAAACAGTCCGCCGCCGTCGTTGGCGGCGTTGAACTCCTGGTGGGAAATCGCCCCGTCACCGTCCGCATCGAGGGGCATCGCCAAGCCGGTGGTGTAGGTGCCGTCGTCGATCAACGCCTGGGTCAGCCGGTTCCAGCCCGCTACCTGGTTGCTCTTGTAGTCGTGGTACATGCCGCCGAAGGCGATGCGCGCCCGTTCGGACAGGTCCATGTTGAAGGTGCCCTGCAGGATGGTGTTGTCGGTGCCGGTGTTGTCGTAGTAGCTGCCTGAATCCTCGACTTCCCCAAAGAGGTAGTAGCCGAAAGGGCGCTCCCCGAGCTGGCCGGGACCGCCGACTTCGGCGGTGAGAACGGACTTGCTCCAGCGGCCGCCGGTGAAGGCAACCGCACCGGTCGGGCTGGACAGAAACTGCCCGGTCTCGGCGCGGGCGGACTTGGGGATGAAGTTCATGTAGCCGCCAATCTTGCTCGGCCCGTAGATCACCGATGCCGGGCCGCGCACGATGTCCACCCGGTCGGCGGCGCCGATGGGCGTGGCGTAGTTGCCCGGGTTGTCCAGCCGCCGCACCCCGTTGAAGTAGTTCTCCCCGGAGGTGCCGCGCAGGTCGAGGGAGCCGGAAACGCCGAAGAAGGACTGGGTGAAGCTGCCCGGCGAGAGCACCACGAAATCGTCGATCTCCGTGATGCCGTACTGTTCGATGGTCTCAATGGTGATGCTGGTCGCCGAGCGCGGCGTCTCGAGCAGCGTCTTGTCGAAGCCGAAAACCGCGTCCATCGGCTCCGTCGGCAGGATGCCGATTGCGTCCTCCGCGCGGTCTTCGGCGATGAAGGTTTCGAGTTCAACCACCTCGTCATCGGCTGGTGCCTCGTCCTGCGCCCCCCAGGCCGGGAGCCAAAGCACCAACGTCGCCATCAAGGCGCCTGAAACAGACAGCTGGCGAAGGCGCCATCCCATTCGACGTGTTTCCATCATCCTCACTCGTTTGTGCGCAGCCCACTCGTGCGCCGTCAATCGGAAACCTCGCATTGTAGTGGGCTCCCCGATCAAGGCCAGCGGTTTTTGCGGTGGGTAGCGGCTCAGTTTGCGCGGTAACATGGCAGAGCGCGGGGGCAGCGATAAGGAAGGCAGCCGTTGGGCTTGGAATTTCTGGAACGACGCTTCGATCTCAGCGGCCACGGCACTTCGGTTCGGCGCGAGGCGGTGGCCGGCCTGACCACCTTTCTGGCCATGGCCTACATCACCGTGGTCAACCCGTCGATTCTCTCCGAAGCGGGCATGGACTTCGGCGCGGTCTTCGTGGCCACCTGCCTGGCCGCCGCCATCGGCTCGCTCATTATGGGCCTGGCCGCCAACTATCCGGTGGCCTTGGCGCCGGGGATGGGGCAAAACGCCTTTTTCACCTACGGCATCGTCCTCGGCAGCGGACATCCGTGGCAGACGGCCTTGGGCGCGGTGTTCGTATCCGGACTGATCTTCGTGGTTCTGAGCCTGTTGCCCATCCGCGAGTGGCTGATCAACTCGATCCCCCGCAACCTCAAGCACGGCATGGCGGCGGGCATCGGCCTGTTTCTGGCCTTCATCGCCCTGCAGAACGCGAGCGTCGCCGTCGCCAACCCGGCCACCCTGGTTTCGTTTGGCCACTTGGCGGCCTTCGCGCCAGCCGCAGCGCTGGTGGGCTTCTTCGTCATCACCGCCTTGGCCAGCCGCGGCCACAGCGGGGCCATCATCATCGGCATTCTTGCCGTGTCCGCCGTCGCTTGGCTGGCTGGCCAAGCGGAGTTTCACGGCATTGCCGCCCCGCCACCCTCGTTGGCGCCCGTGTTCGCTCAATTCGACTTGGCAGGCGTCCTCGACCTTGCCATGCTGAGCGTCATCTTCACGCTGCTGCTGGTCGATGTGTTCGACACCGCCGGTACCTTGGTCGGCGTCGCCACCCGCGGCCAACTGCTCGACGACGACGGCAAGCTGCCCCGCCTGCGCGGTGCCCTGTTGGCCGATTCCAGCGCCACTGTCATTGGGGCGGTGGCCGGAACCTCACCCACCACCAGCTACATAGAAAGCGCCGCCGGGGTGGAAAGCGGCGGCCGCACCGGCCTGACCGCCGTGGTGGTGGCCGGGCTTTTCCTGCTCTGCCTCGCGTTCGCTCCGCTGGCGCAAAGCGTGCCGCCCTACGCTTCCGCTGCCGCTTTGTTGTTCGTGGCCGTGGTCATGGCCAGATCCCTGTCCGACATCGATTGGGACGACCTCACCGAATCCGCCCCAGCATCCCTCACCGCAGTCGCGATGCCCCTAAGCTTCTCCATAGCCGACGGCATAGGCGCGGGCTTCATCAGCTACGCCGCCATCAAGCTCCTAAGCGGCCGGGCTGGGGAATGCCCCGCGGCGGTGTACTTGGTAGCGGCGGTATTCCTCGTTAAGTTCGTGGCGCTGTAGCCCACACGACTTGATCGCGGGTTTACTCGGGTGAGCCTTGAACGGCTGGCGCGGTTTGGGCAGCGCCCGCCAAGCGGACGCGTTCGTCCCGGGCCGCTTCCTCGCCGGGCAGGTAGCGCATTGCCAAGAGCAGCAAGGCGGTGCTCGCGCCGAACAGGGCAAACGACCACATCATGGCGTTGCGCAAGGCCGCCCCGTCGTGCAGCCCCGAAGCGATATAGGCGTCGCTGATCTGGCCGATCATGAACGGCCCCAAAGCCAGGCCGACGAAGGTGATCATGAGGATGTAGTAAGCGGAAGCGGTGGCCCGCATGTGCGGCATGACCAGATCGTTCACGGTGCTCGCGCCGCCGCCCACCCACATGGGCGAGGTGATGCTGAACACGAACACGGCCAAGTAGGCGACCCAGGCGCTGTCGGCCAGCAGAAAGACGAAGCCGCTCGGCAGCGACAGGATCCCAGCCATGACGCCTATCCAGAGCCTTGCGTTCGTGGTTCTCGCTTTCAGGCGGTCGGAGAGGACGCCGCCCAGGGTCACACCCAGCCAGCCGCCTATGGCGGCGGCGAGCCCCATTACGATGCCGGCTTCGGCGAGTTCCACGTTGTGGACGCGCAGCATGAAGGGCGGTCCCCAAAAGCCCACGCCGTAGGTCACGAAGGAGAGGCAGGGGAAGCCGACTGAGGCCAGCACAAACGCCTTGGAGCGGAACATCATGGCGAAAGCGTCGGCCTCGCGGATCTTAAGCGCCTGCACCCAGGAGACCGCCGCATAGACACCGATGCCCAAGGCGACCCATTGGATGGCGCTCGGCATGAGAACGTTGGCGCCGTAGGCCGCCGCGGCAATGGCCAGCGCGGCGATGAGGTTCATGCCAAGGGCGCGGAGGCCGCCCAATCGCAGCAAGTTGAGTGCAGTAAACGGCGGCAGCACCGATTGCAGCGAACGCAGCGTCTCGCGGAATGGATGCGGCTCCGCTTCCACGACCAGGCCTTCGCTGGCACCCCGTACCGGCTCGCGCAGGGTCCACATCCAGACGGCGACCAGCAGGCCAGGCAACCCCACCGCGAAGAACGCGGCCTGCCAGCCCTTGAGGCCGAAGGGTGCCAGTGCGGGATCGGGAAAGGCGTCCTTCCAGGCATCGACGATCACGCCGCCAAGGAACAGGCCGATGCCGGCGCCGATGTAAACGCCGCTCGAATAGATCGCCAGCACCGTCGCCCGAACCTTGGGCGAGAAGTAGTCGGACAGCATCGAGAACGCGGCCGGCGAGGCGCTGGCCTCGCCGACGCCGACTCCGAAGCGGTAGGCTGCCAGCGCCGCGAAGCTGCGCGCCGTTCCCGACAGGGCGGTCATCAGGCTCCAGAAGGCCAGGCCGATGGAGATCAGGCTCTTGCGCGTCCACACGTCGGCGAGCTTGCCCAGCGGAATGCCGAACACCGCGTAGAAGACGGCGAAGGCGGTGCCGTAAAGAAAGCCGATTTCGGCATCGGAGATGCCGAGGTCCGCCTTGATCTCCTCGGCGAGTATGGAAATGATCTGGCGATCGATGAAGTTAAACACGTAAACAACCAGCAGCACGCCCAAGGCGTACTTGGAATAGCGGCCGCCGATCTGGTGGCTGGTGGTACTCAGGTTACAAACTCCCGTGCAGACGCGAAGGTGGGTGATGCCTCACTCTAACAGCGAAACGTTGCCCAGCACCCCCGCCAAGTGTGCCAGAAACCGCCCTGCCTCGGCGCCATTGATGGCGCGGTGGTCGAAGCTGAGCGACAGGGGCAGCATCTTGCGCGGAACAAAGCCCTCGCCGTCCCAAACCGGTTTGGTGGTCAGTCGGCCAACGCCGAGGATGGCGACTTCCGGCGCGTTGATGATCGGCGTGAAGCCGGTGCCGCCGATGGCGCCCAAGCTGGAGATGCTGAACGAGCCGCCCTGCAGCTCGTGCATGGCCAACCGCTGGCTGCGCGCCTTTTCGGCCAGGTCAGCAGTGGCCTCGGCCAAGTCCCAAACGCCCTTGGCGTCGGCGTTACGGATGACGGGCACCAGCAGCCCCTGTTCGGTGTCCACCGCGATGCCGATGTGGTAGTAGCGCTTGAGGATGAACTGGGAGCCGCTGGCGTCCAGTGAGGCGTTGAAGGTGGGAAATTCCTTAAGCGCCAGGCAGCAGGCTTTAATCAGAAAGGGCAGGGGCGAGAGGCTGGCGCCACGCTCCGCCGCTTCGGCCTTGAGCCCCGCTCGGTGGGCCTCGAGTTCGGTTACGTCCACCTCGTCGTGCTGGGTGACGTGGGGCAGGTTCAGCCAGCTTCGGTGCAGGTTTTGGGCGCCCGCGGTGCGAATGCGCGACAGCGGCATCGTCTCGGTCTCGCCGAAGCGGCTGAAATCGATGGTTGGCAGACGGGGCAGGGCGCCGTCACCGCTGGTCAGCCGCTGCTTGACGTAGGCTTTGACGTCGTCCTTGACGATTCTGCCCCGGGCCCCGGTGGCCGCCACTTCGGATAGATCCACCCCCAGCTCCCGGGCCAGGCGGCGGGTTGCCGGGCCGGCGTACACCGGTGCGCCGGCGCCCCCCGGGGGGGGGGGGGGGCCCCCCGGGGGGGGGGGGGGGGGGGGGGGGGGGGGGGGGG
>JAPPIX010000155.1 GCA_028820495.1 Gammaproteobacteria bacterium | reverse complement strand
AGGTTGATCGTCAGCTTGGTTTGCATCGCGTCGAGGTCGTGCAGGGTGATGGTGGAGGGCGATGAGCCGGCGGCGACCAAGCTGTCGTTGATGACGCAAAGCCCCCTGGCGAAGGCTTGGCGGGCCACGCGGCGGTCGCCCAACTCGGTGTGGGTGAGCTTCGCCGGGTTGTAGGTGGGCACTCGGAAGGCCTTCTGCGGCCCATCTTGGGGGACGAATCGCACCAAGTTCTTTTCCGTGTCGTTGAACAGCACCCCGCCGCGATGGGGCTGGGCGTTGTGAACGCCTCGGGGCAAGGCGGCCACCGGCTTGATGTAGCGCCCGGTGTAGGCGTGCAGGCCGCTGGTGTGCAGGCCGCTGATGTACATCGCCTCGCCGCGGCAGCAAACGCTGTTCAGATGCAGCCGGTTGCCCGGCGGCGGACCCTTGCGGCTCTCCGGCTGAAAGGGCGCCGCCCGCAGGCCCTTGCGGTCCCGGGCGATGTGCAGGCCCCAACTGAAGCGGTTGGCGTCGAGGTCGAACCCCAAGATGGCGTCAAAGCCGGTCGAGGTGAGGTAGAGGCGGCGCCGGTGGCGGCTAATCTCGTGGCAATGCTTCAAGTAAGGACAGCGGTAGGAGCCAACCAGCTCGAATTGCCCGTTGTACACGAACAGCTCGTCGCTGGCGGCGATGAACACCCGCCCGGGGGACTCTTCAAGGTCGAAGGCAATGCCGCGCAGGCCGCGGTCCCAGCCACGGCCTTGCCAGTCGATGTCCATGGCATCCCAGTCGATCGGCTGGCGGACCCGTTGATTGGCGAGGTCCACCAAGTAAACCCCGCCATGGTTTTCGCCCTGGCGGCTGCCGCGCACGACGGATGTGGCGATCAGTGTGGTCAATGGAACGGCCCCGCGGAGCCCGTTGCTGTTGAAGGCCCAAAGTACCAGTGTTATAACCGCTTAGCATCTGATCCAAGGGCGCGGGGAAACATCATGGCGCAGAACGGCGAAAACTCGGCTGGCAAACGCAAGCGATCCTTGGGGGTGGCGGTCTCCACGGCGGTGGCCAGCCTGCCCGCCGCCCAGGCCCAGGAAGCCACCCTGGAAGAGATCGTCGTCACCGCCACCAAGCGCGAGGTGAGCCAGCAGGACACCGCCATCGCCATAACAGCCTTCTCCGATTCCGAAATCACCCTGCAGCGATTCAAGACCTTCAACGACTACGCCGGGCAGATTCCCGGCCTCGCGCTCAGCGAACGCCAGCCGGGGGCCAATTCGGTCATCATGCGCGGCTGCGCCGCCCAGGGCCTCTCCTTCAGCGACTCCGCCACCACCTCGGTCTATCTCGACGAGCAGCCAATCACCGCTGCCGGCTACAACCCGGATCCGCGCTTGGTTGACGTGGCTCGGGTCGAAGCCCTGTCCGGCCCCCAGGGCACCCTCTTCGGCGACGCCGCCCAATGCGGCACCCTGCGCATCATCACCAACAAGCCCGACCCCAGCCAATACAGCGGCTGGGTCGATCTGACCGCCTCCACGATCGCCGACGGCGGCAGCGGCTACGACGTCAGCGCCATGGTCAACGTGCCGCTCGTGCCCAACAAGGTGGCCTTGCGCCTGGTCGGGTTCCAAGCCGACGAGGCGGGCTGGGTGGATAACGTGCTGGCGCCCACCCCGGGCCTCACAGCGGACAACTCGCACCGGGTGGAGGACAACGTGAACTCCTCTCTCTGGACCGGCGGACGGGCGGCGCTGCGGGTCGATGCCAGCGAGGAATGGACCGTCGACCTGGTGGGCATCTACCAGAAGTACGAACTCGATGGCTTCGGCGACGCCACCCTGAACCAGCAGCTCTTCGAGGACACGTCCGTGTTCCCCGATTTCGGCAAGCGCGAGCAGGCCCGCTACACGAGGGACGACTGGGAGGACGAGTGGTATCAAGTGGCCCTGACCCTCGAGGGCGACCTGAGCTTCGGCAACGTGGTGCTCACCACCGCCTACTTCGACCGCGACAGCGCCTACTTCGCCGACGCCACCGCCTACCTGCAGGTGTACCAGCAGCGGGGCGACTACTTCCGCTCCTTCAACACGGGCGACCCCTACTACGACACCGGCGGCATCTACGACTTCGGCGGCGACCCGGTGGCCAACGACTACGACGGCCGCGAGACCACCAACTGGAGCGTCGAGGCCCGCTACGCGACGCCCGCCGAAGGCCGCTGGTCGGCCATCGTCGGCGGCTTCTACAACCGCCGCGAAGTGGAGGAGCTGTTCGTCTCCAACGTCTACAACTTCACCGGCACCCCCGGCTTCGCCTACATCAACTACGCCGGCTACTACTTCAACGGCATTGGCCCGAAGGCCGAGTCGAACAACTGGTTCTCCGGCACCTACGACAGCGAACTGGATCAGTGGGCAGTGTTCGGCGAGGTCAGCGTCAACTTCACCGAGAACTTCTCCATCACCGCCGGCGGGCGCTACTACAGCATCGACAACGACTACATCGTCAGGAATGGCACCTTGGTGGGCCTGAACGGCGGCCCGCCCAACTGCGAGGTGGACTACTGCTACGCGCCCGGGGATTTGGGCGTTTCCGACGAGGACGGCTTCGTGCCCAAGGTCAACCTCACCTACACTTGGGAGGACAAGCTGGTTTACGCCACCTATTCGGAGGGCTTCCGGCGTGGCGGAGCCAACTCCGCCCGCCCGCAATCGGTGTTCGGCCCGGCGACCGACCTGTTCGAGGCCCCGGCCGGCACCCTGAACACCTACAACTCGGATACGGTCACCAACTGGGAAGTGGGCGTCAAATCCGATTGGCTGGACAATCGGCTGCGCCTGAACATCGCCGCCTACCACATGATCTGGGACGACATCCAAGTGCAGGCCGAGGACCCGCAGCCCAACATATTCACGCTCGGCATCGTCAACTTCCCGCAGGCCGAGATCAACGGCGTGGAGGCCTGGTTCAGCTGGCTGCCCGACGACAACTGGAGCATCGAGGCCACCATCGGCTACAACGACGGCTCGCTGTCCAAGGCCGACATCCTCTTTGAGGGCACCGACGGGGCCATCTCAGTGCCCACCGGCACCACCTTGCCGATCGTGCCGGACTTAAAGGCCCACGTGAACGTCACCTACTCGTTCCCGACGATGTGGATGGGCGCGGAACCCTACATCATGGGCCGCTTCACCCACACCGGCGAGTCGGTCAACTCGCTGGCGGGCATCGAGTCGAGCCCCTTCCTCTCGCCGGTGGTCAAGCAGGACCCTTGGCAGATCATCGACCTGCAGTTCGGCTTGGAGGCGGAGCGCTGGGCGGCGACGCTCTTCGTGGACAACCTCACGGACGAGAAGGCCCAACTATTCTTCAACAACCGCTTTGCCCAACAGCGCTTGTCAGTGAACCAGCCACGCACCTTCGGCATCAAGTTCCGCTACATGTACGGCGGCAACTAGTCCAAGGCGGCTTGATTGACGGCGGCGGCGATCGCCTCCGGGTTGCCGGTGGTCGAGAGGTTGACGCCGCCAACGCCGGGAATCTCCCGGATGGCCTGAATGGTCTCCGCGCAGAGGGCGATGCCGAAGGATTCCGGGTCCTTGGCGCGCTTGAATTGCCCCACGAGACGATCTGGAATGACCGCGCCCCGGTGGTGCGCCGCCAGCCAGCGCGCCGATTCGACAGAAGTGAGCACCGGAACAGACACCAGCACATGGCAGCGCCGCGCCACCTGGGCCGCCACCAAGAACTTCATGTAGCGGCGCAATAGCGCCACGTTCAGGCACGCCTGGGTTTGGATAAACTGCGCCCCTGCCTCAACTTTCGCTTTAATTTCAGTGGGTTGCCAGTCCTCATCGGGATCAAACACCGTTACCATGGTGCCGAGGAACAGTTCCGGCAAGCCCTGGGCAACCTGGAAGCTGCTGAGCTGCTTGGCGGCGGCAAGGAACTTCTTGGCGCCGGTGTCGAAAACCTCCTTCACCTGCGGTTGCCCGTCTTGGGGCAGCTTGTTGCCGCGCTGCAGCACCAAGCTGGTCACGCCTAGGGCCGCGGCGCCGAGCAGCTCGCTTTTCAGCGCAATTCGATTGCGGTCGCGCGCTGAAATCTGCAGCACCGGGTCGATGCCGCGCTGCAGCAGGATCGACGCCGCCGCCAAGCCGGACATGTGCACCAAGCCGTAAGGATTGTCGGTCACCGCCACCGCATCCACCACCGGGGACAGGCACTCCGCCTCGCGAATAAGGTCGTCGCGGCCGTGGTCCTGGTGCAGCCGCAACTGGCCGACCACCGCGAAATCCTTGCCGCGAAGGGCGTCCCGGAGGGTTTTCAAAGGAAAGTCCATTAGGCGACGATTGTGCCCCGTCAAGATGCCATTGGCGATTCGCGGCAACACTAAGCATGTTAGATTACGCCACTTCAAAACGAACTTCACAACGGGAGGAGCAGTGTCAAGCCAAGACCACGAACAGGTATCGATCTATCCATTCTCCGAGGCGCAGCGCGAGGAGCTGCTCAGCAAGGCAGGAGAGTGCGTCTTCAATTGGACCACCAAGGACGGCTGGGCCGTCGGCGTGGTGCATGCCTTCGTTTGGCACGAGGGACGGGCCTGGATCACCTGCGGCGTCCACCGCCACCGGGTTTCCGCCATCCGCCGCGACCCGCGCTGCTCCGTGGTGGTCAGCGGCATCGCCGCCCCGGACGGCCCGAACGGGGCCATCACCATCAAGGGGCGGGCCATCATCCACGACGACGAGGAGACCAAGCAGTGGTTCTACCCGGCGCTGGCTCGCGGCCCCTACGTCCGCCAAGGCGGCACCCTGAGCGCCGAGGAGGAAGACCAAGCTAAAGACTTCGAAAGGCGCCTGGACTCGCCCCTGCGGGTGATCATCGAAATCGTGCCGGAGAAGTGGATCACCTTGGACAGCGACAAGATGGCCAAGGACACCGCCGGGCTGCTCACGGACGAGGAGCGCGGCCCGCTGCTGGAAGCCGATTCGGTGCGCATGCCAGCGGAACTCAAGCGCCGGGGCCTCGAATAGCCACTCGAGCCGCGGCAGTGCGGGAAACCGCAGCAATTCTCAGCTTGCAATAGGTGGAGCGCTCGAATACTCATCGGGGGCCGGATGCCCTCACCCCGGCCCGGTTCGAGGCCGTGGCCTCGAGCGAGGGCGGAGTTCCGCGTAGCGGAACTCCAAGCGCGACCGTTAGGTCGCGCATCCTGCTCACCGGCGCCAACGGCCACCTCGGGCGCTTGGTGATCCGTGCGCTGGCTGGCCATCCCGATGCCGACCCCGTGCGCGCCGTGGTCCGTTCCGAGCGGGCCGCCAAAAGCCTCGACGACCTGCCATCGCCCGAGCGGCGCGAGGTTCGCATCATCGACTACCGGGACCGCGCCAGCCTTGAGGATGCTGCCCAAGGATGCACCGCGGCCATCCACCTCGTGGGCATCCTTAAAGCAACCCGGGCCAATCCCTACGAGAATGCCCACGAACAACCCGCCGAAGCGCTGTCCGCCGCCTGCGCGGCGGCCGGTGTGGCACGCATCGTCCACACCAGCATCCACGGCGCCGACCCCGCTTCCCGCAACGGCTGTCTTGCATCGCGCGGACGCACCGACGAGATTCTGCTGGCATCGCCCGTGCCAGCCGTGATCCTGCGCGTCCCGATGGTGCTTGGCCCAGGCGACATCGCGGCCGAAGCGCTGCGGCGCCAAGCCACTTCAGGCCGCGCCAGGCTGGTGCGCGGCGGCGTGGCACTGCAGCAGCCAATCGCCGCCGCCGACGTGGTGGCGGCGCTGCTCGCCGCATCCCGTCCCAGCGTGCCCGGCGACACCGTGCTTGAACTGGCCGGCCCGGAATCGCTGACCCACCGGGCGCTGGTCGAGCGCACCGCCCGCGTTCTCGGCCGGGAAGTCAGCTTTGCCAGCACGCCGATGATCGCCGCGCGCGCGTTCGCCTGGCTGGCCGAGACGCTGTCGGCCGACCCACCGCTCACCCGCGACATGCTCGAAGTGCTTGAGCAGGACGACGCGGTCGATCCCCACCCGGCGCGGCAGGCGCTTGGCATCGAACTCACCCCGCTGGACAGCGCCTTGCGCGCCGCCTTCAACGAGGAATCCGCCCTATGACAGACACCGCCCCCAGCGACCGACCCGCGCCGCCCCTCTGGCAGCGGGCGCTGCCTTGGCTGATCACGCTGGCCTGCTTCGCGTGGTTGTACACCCGCGTTGAAGGCGCCGCGGCCCGCCAAGGCTTGACCGCAGCGAGCTATTTGCTCGACGTCTTCGCGAGCGTCTCCTGGGGCAAATGGCTGGCGCTGATGATCCCCTACTCCGCCTTTTTCTTCCTCATCGACTCGACCGTGGTGTGGCGCGTGGTGTCCTGGTTCAACACCCGGGTGCCCTGGACCGGCATCCTGCCCATCCGCGCCAGCGCCTACATCATCTCCATCGTCAACGAGCAGGTGGGCAAGGGCGCGATGGCGCTCTACCTGAACCGACGGGACGGCGTTCCCGGCTGGGAGGTGGGCTCATCGATGCTCTTCATCATGTTCTGCGAGCTGCTCTACCTCACTTTCTGGGCCAACGTCGGCTACCTGATGGCCGCAGACACCCTGCCCGCCCAATTCGCGCTCGTGCCTTGGATCGGGGTGGGCGTGCTCGCCCTGTTCCTGCTCTGGGTGGCCTTCTTCCGGGGCCTCATCCCGGTGGGCAAAGGGCTCCGCGAACGGGCCATCCTCAAGGCGTTCCGCGAGGCTTCGCCGCTGCGCTACCTCATCGTCGCCGCCATCCGCTCCCCCGCCCTGCTCGGCGCGGTGGTGGTTTACACCTTGGCGCTGCGCCTGTTCGGCGTGGAAGCCTCGTTCCTCGACATGCTGGGCGTACTGCCGGTGATCTTCTTCGCGGCGGCCATTCCGACCCCGATGCGCGCCGCCGCCATCACCATCTGGGTGGTGCTGTTCTCCGACAACGAAGCCCAGCTCTCGGCCTTCGGACTGGTGATGCACAACTTCTTCATCTTCTTCAACGCGGCCATCGGCCTGCTCTTCCTGCGGCGGGCGAATCGGGAGTTGGGGTTGGCTTGACGCGACGCTGAGAGTCGAGCGGCCAGCCTTTGCCAGCCAGTCAACCTGCGGCTTGCGCCACCGCGGCGAAAGCTGCCGCGGTTGACGCCTCGCGGTCCTCGCCCTGGAGCGGCAGGGCGATCACCTCGCCCATGCCCGCATCGATCCAGCGCCGCAGCCCGGCCGCCACTTCCGCTTCGCTCCCCGACACCACCAGGTCATTGAGCAGTTCGTCGGAGTAACCATCCGCCACATCGTAGCCGGCGGCCGAGAACATCCCTTGGTAGTTCGGCACCCGAGCGTACATCCCGAGCTGTTCACGGGCCATGGCGAGTGCCGAATCGCGGTCCGTGTTGACGGCAACCGGCACATGGGCCACCAGCGGCGGCGGCTCTCGACCGGCGCTTGCCGCCCCACGCTGAAGCGCCGGCAGCGCAATCTGGGTCAAGTAAGTCAGCGGGGACATCCAGGAGATCGCGCCGTCGGCCAACTCCCCGCAAAGCGCATAGGACTTTGGCTGCAGCGCCGACGCCATCACCGGCACCGGCGCCTTCGGGTTGATGCGCCAACGCAGCGACACATGCTCGCCTTCGAACTTGACGCTGCCCTCGCGCAGCAGAGTGCGCACCGTGTGCAGGTACTCCCGCAGGTTGGTCAGCGGCTTGGCGTAGGGGCGCCCGTACATTCGCTCGACCAAGAACGCCGTGGTCGGCCCAATGCCAAGGCGAAACCGGCCGGGGCCGAAATCATCGACCGCGATCGCCTCCTCGGCGAACGTCAACGGCTGACGAGACCAGGTATGCACGATGCAATTGCCCAGCAGGATGCGCTCCGTCTGCGCCGCCGCCGCGGCCAGCACCGGCATCATGTCAGCAGCACCAGCCGCCCCCATCGTCGCCCAGGCCGCCGGCACGCCAGCGGCCTCCGCCTGCTGGATCCGCGCCACAAAAGCCGGCCCGCTCGACCCGCCAATCGCTACTCCGTACATGCCGATACCTCATTGTGGTTTCTGCTGAGATACAGCAGGTGAATGGGAAAAACAAGCGGGTGGGTCACGGCCAAGCCGCTCTAGTGCGGAAGTCCTGCCGGTGATCTTCTTCAACACGGCCGTCGGCCCGCTCTTCCCACGGCGGGCGAATCGGGAGTTGGGGTTGGCGTGATCCAGCAATGGCTCGGTGCTTGTGCTTGTGATCTCATGCGGGCACAGTGGTCGAACGATCACAACGGACGGCAGAGAATTGAAATCCCGTATGAGCGAGTGCAGCCGCAAAGCACGCAAAGAGAACGAAGCACATGTTGCCCATCGCGGCGAAACCACGTTGGAGACTCGCCCCTCGACGCACCTTGCGGACCAAATCATCGACAACGAACTGACACGCCACGCTCAAGCTGGAAGAGTGCGTCTTGGCGCAGAGAATCAACCGGAAGTGTACATTAGCACCTCCGTGAAACTGCCGGATGGCGCTGCTCACACTTTGCTGAGTGAATCTAGAGGCGAATACTGAACCATCAATGCCATCCGGTCGTGGCTATTGGGAAAACGCTGTGGCGGTGAATCCATGCAGGCCTTCGCCCAAACGGATCGAGTGTTCATCTCCCACTCCACTGTGACCTAACGCGATCGATAGCTACACAATACGGCAGCGACAGGTCATCGGGTTCGAAATCCATCTTGAGCGAGCATTGGTCGCTTAACCGAATCAGTTTGGCAAATCTGGGTTGGGGAGTTGAGAATGCCGTGGACTGTCCGAATTGCGAACATGCTCGACGCTTCAAACGACACTAGACTCGGGCTAAACCATAGATTTGAGAGGTAGTGCAATGACGTTGGGGCAGAATTTCCCTATTGGGGAGTACTACAGGGCGAACATCCTTGATGCCAGGACATTGTCGAACAGAGCGGGATGGTGGACGGCCGTCCTATTGATCAAGGATCCGAGGACAAACAAGCCATTTCTGAGCATTTATCGGTGGCAACGCACTGATGAAGGTTGGAAGGTGCGTAATCGGGTGCACATTCGGAGAAAGGACGACGCCCGTCTGCTCATTGAAACGATAGAGTCGTTTGCGGCGCACTTAGACTAGAAGAAGCCATCCACAATCCAACTAGGTGGGCGGTGTGTTCACGAGCATGTCAGAACCACACCAACAAAGAATTCTTGGTTCAGGCACTAGCACTTGGACTTCAAGGGCGCGAGCCACCTCCCGCTTCGCAATTGGAGTGTTGGCAAGACCGGACAAACTTGCACCTAGTGCATTCCCCAAGCGGGCGATGTAGGTTCCGCGATTGACGTGGACGGAATCCGAAGTTCGGCCTCAACATAGTCAGCTAACGCCTCCGCGTTACCGCCTCTTGTCCCGTCTGCTATGAGGCGCGCTGGCTCGATCGCCTTGACTAGCTCAATTGTGCCGAGAAAGTCCGCGTGATCAGTTAGCGCGACGCGCGTGACGCCATTGGATAGCACTCGAACTGGGTCTTCGCGGGGCACCATGAACGCACTAAGGAAGATCTTGTTGTCTGCCTGGACTGAGAGGAGATCTGTTTTGTCCCTAGTCTCGACCAATGCAACGAAACGGCCAGCGTTCATGACGGCCTTTGCGTCTGGCGTTCCGAGTTGATGGGTGTCGACATGAAAGCCTTGGTGGAACATGTACTCATGCAGGGTGTCGGAGACATGTCGGCTGACCACATACGGGCCCTTGAAGTGGTCCACCATTACTTGGAGGGCGTACTGCAGACGCCCGCGATACCCTGTCACTACAATCGAACCCGCACTGTGCAGTTCTTGCACGACTTGCAGGAATCGGTGTACGACGTCCGTTGGACTGTAATTCCTAATGTTGGCGGGATTGCCATAGGTGGCATCGACGACGAGCACGTCGGGACGAACAGGCAGATTGTGGAGGGGCCACGCGAAGTCGGAAGTGAACGCGTAGTGCGAGCCGTCGGTGTACTTAACGGCACTGATGGCACTGCCGATCATATGGCCTGCGGGGAACAAAGCCACGCAGACATCAAGGTCGCCTACACGTCGATAATCACCGTCGCTTGGAAGGACCAACCATTGCCGCCGTCGCCGTGGGAGGTCTGCATCGAATTCTGCACACAGCAGGTCGTGGGTAGCCTGAGTGCAGACAATGAAACGTTGATGTCCCTTGCTGCGATCGAAGTCCTTCAGATGATCCGCATGTGCGTGAGACTGTATACGCACAGGGGAATTCGGACTGAAGCCGTCACATGTAACGGCGGGACCAAGCTGGACGCACCCGTCCGCACGGACGAAAGTCGCGGGCATCGACTTGCCTTTAGCTGGCAGCGATTTCGTTTATGAAGGACTGGAGCTTGCCGGAACTCAGATGTTGGCGAGCACTTTTCGATTCGGCGCCAGCGCTGTTCAACACAACAGAAAACCGCCCTTCACCGCACCTCACGGCCAAGACGTTTTCGGCACCTACGAGCTTGGCGAGATTGCGACGGATACTCCGTCGCGCAACATCATCCGACACCCGACCATCTAGCATACCCACATAGAGAAACTGCTGTTCGACGTCAGGACGCAACTTAAGAATCTCTTCAGCAGCATCCTCGACGCTGCATCCCGCGCGGCTTGCGCGTTGGACAATCGCTTGAACATCATCCTTCCGCAGATGATGTTCTAAAGCGAGTTGGGCTAGCTTGCGCCTGTCAAGTCCATCCGCACACCGTGCAATTTCCGCCGCAACGCTAAATGAAAGACCAGCGTTGCTAGTTCCCCAATCCACAAGATTCTGCACCTCTTCTGGCAAATCCTTGAGCGAACGCAGTTTGCGCAATATTGTGGTGCCGCGAAGGTTGACGTGATCAGCAATCTCATCAAGAGAGTCCGTAGCAAGAGCCTTGTCAATGAGCCCGGCAAGCCGCATCGGCTTAGCTCGACGGCGCTTTACGTGAACGCCAACCGACATGATCAGATCTTGACGCTCCGCGGGCGTTAGGGCGGCAAGCATACTAGTTTTCGTCCTTCGCGTAGCCGTCGGCGACCAGCTTTTTCTCTACAATGTCAGCCACCGCATCTGCACGGTTGGTTCCCTCGTCGTCGGCGTACTTGTCAAGGGCTGAGGCGAGTTCAACAGCGATAGTAACGGTGAGTCGCACCTCGGGCGGCGGGCGACGACCGGCTTCAATAATCTCTTCCGCTGTAGCGTCGGGACTTTCCTTTGCCACTTTCTCAAGACGTTTTCGCTGAAGGCTGGACATGTTCTTCATCTCGTCCGCCAATGCCAAAGCCGTCGCTTCCTCGACATCACCTTCACTGTTGGTAGCTGCCCTCTGCGCACGCAGCGCCATGTCCAAGTATTCCTTCGGCCCCCATTCGTTAACTCGTTCCTGAAGTTCTGGAATGAGTTGCTCGAACTTGACGTATTGACTAACTCTGTGAGCCGGCAGCCCCAACTCTTCACTCACTGCTTTGATGGTGCCATATCGACGAAACAACGTGGTGCATGCATCGATGTAGTCGCGTGTTGGCATGTCCTCACGGACCATGTTCTCCGTCAACGAGACGCCCTTACTGATGTCGCCGTCCGGTCGATGGTCGAGTATGCCAGCGCTGATGGAGGACCATCCGAGGCGTTCAACCGCGAGGTAGCGGCGCTGACCGGTGATGACCTCGTAGGTGTCGTCGTCGACAGGCGCTAGGACAATCGGCTCGAGAAGGCCAACCGTCTGGATGCTGCGCGCTAGATCGTCAAGATTCTTTTCGACATCGCGTGTACGCGCCTGACTCAGCCCAATGTCGATTTGGTCTAGGGGAACTTCTTTGTATTCGGTGATCTTCACGTCAGAACCTGCGCACTGTGGTGGGTACTTAAACCGTACCATAGCCAGTTGGGAAGGTCATCGGTCGAAGGGCAGCAAATCCAAATCGGGTGTTGCTCTACAGATTTCCTGTGGTTCGGTTTGGGCTGGTGGGGATTGGTGGCGGGGTCATTTGGCCGGTCGGGGGGCTGCACGGCGGTTCCGACGACGACGCAGGAGTTGCAGTGGGCGCCGATGCCATCAATGCACGAGTTTGTGGTCATCAGCCAGTTGACGCTCGGGGCATTGTCACCGAGGTAGACCGACCGCAGCCAGCACTTGGCCGCCGTCACGGGCCTGCTAGGCAACGTTGCGGGGTTGGGACAGTGTGTGGGGATAGCGCTCACTGATGCGCCAAGGATATCGGCGGCTGCGTGACGAACACCGACCGCGCCCACCCACATCGATGTCGATCCCGATGCTGCGTTATGCCGTCAACTGGCGCCTCATCACAGAGTCGCTGTTCTGGCGAGCCTCGATGTACGCCGTGTACAGCGGCATTAGCACCGCCAGCGCCAAGCACGAGCCTGACGCGGCTGCTTCGACCGAATCACGGTGCGCATGGCGCCCACAATAGGTGCCACGTCTTTCGTCGTCATGCCTTCCCCGACCCCGACGAAAAAGCCAAAACGAGTACCGCTTCGCCCTATGAGCGAGTGTGGCGGCAAGCTACGACATGCCGTATCCTGCCCCGCTCAATGCCAGCTGCCAGTCTGGAATCACCGCAACGCTGCAACCCGACGGTCACCACTTGCCGTCGCTATTGTGGCGCGTTCCTTGGAGGGACCGCATGAACAGAACGCTCACATTTAAGGCCGAAGATCGCCTGATGAAGGATGTGCTCTTCGCGAACGATGTTCGATTCCGCATCCCTAGGTACCAGCGACCGTACGCATGGGGCGAAGATGATGTCGAGGAGTTCTGGAACGACCTCCTGCAGGAGGACACCCTGTTCATCGGTTCCATGATCTTCAACTACGAACACCAGCACAGCGACAACTACGTCGACGTCATCGACGGCCAGCAACGGCTCCTCTCCATCACCATCCTCGAGGCTGTGCTCCGTGACATCGCGGTGCTCTACGACCCGGAGTTGTCGAAGCTCATCCAGGAGTTTGAGATCGCCCTGAAGGACCGCCACGGAAACCAAGACTACCGCATACTATGCGGCGACACGACACAGCCCTTCTTTGGCGGCTACATCCAGCGGGGCAATGCGGACGTACGCAATGCGAGGGCTACCACAGCGGAAGAGCGCCGCATCAAGGGGAACTATTCGTTCTTCTTCGAACGGGTTAACCGGGAACTCGACCGGCTACCCTCGAACGATCGGAAACTTGAGCGCCTCAAGGCAATCCGAAAAAAGCTCGAGACACTGATCGTCATCCATGTCCGCATCGACTCGGAGGAGGAGGCCTACGAGATTTTTGAGACCACCAATGCCCGAGGTGTCGACCTGTCCGTCGCGGATCTCCTCAAGAACCTCATCTTCAAGAAGATCCGAGTCGCTGATGGCGCGGATAGCGCCAAGGACAAATGGGAGGAAATGCGTACACAGATCCAAGCGACCAGTACCGAGCTCACCCGATTCATCCGCTACTACTGGATCTCGAAACACAAGCCCTGCCCGGCAAAGAGACTGTTCCGCGAAATAAAAAGGGCCACCACCGACTGGCAGCTCCTGCTCGACGACCTCCACCGCGATGCCGAAGTCTTCAACGACCTCTACGTCTGCAACGAAGCCGATTGGAGGGCCCGAAACATCCATCCAGAAACCTATCGTTCCCTCCTCTCAATTAAGCGGATGAACTTCACCATTTCCTACATATTTCTAGCCCGGATATTGCACGAATGTAGTTGAGGAACGGCGGAATGCCCCTGATAA
>JAPPIX010000001.1 GCA_028820495.1 Gammaproteobacteria bacterium | reverse complement strand
TCCGGGAGCCCGGCCTCACCCACAAGGGCAACATTGCCAGCGAGTCGGCGGCGGCGGTGGCCGGGGGCATCACCAGCTACATGGAGATGCCGAACTGCGACCCGCTGACCATCAACCAAGCCCGCCTCAACGAAAAGCGTAAGCGCGCCTCAAGCTGTTCGCACGCCAACTACGCCTTCTACCTCGGCGCGACCAATGACAACCTAGAGGACATCAAGTCCATTGATCCGGCCACCGCCTGCGGCGTCAAGGTGTTCATGGGGGCGAGCACCGGCGACATGCTGGTGGACGACCCTGACACTTTGGAGGGCATCTTCGCCTCAACACCCCTGCTGATCGCCACCCACTGCGAGGACACGCCCACCATTCTGGCCAACGAGGCCGCCGCCTTGGCCCGCTACGGCGACGACATCCCCATCACGGAACATCCCCGCATCCGCTCCGAGGAAGCCTGCTACAAGTCATCCGAGCTGGCCGTCCAACTGGCCAAGCGACACGGCTCGAAGCTGCACGTGCTGCACCTGACCACGGCGCGGGAGCTGGCCCACTTCGCCACCGGCGACCTGGCAGACAAGCGCATCACCGCCGAGGCTTGCGTGCACCACTTGTTCTTTGACGAGACCTGGTACGCCAAGAAAGGCAACGACATCAAGTGCAACCCGGCCATTAAGCGCACCGAGGACCGGGAGGCGCTGCTGGCGGCGGTCAGCGACGGACGCATCGACGTGATTGCCACCGACCACGCACCGCACACGCGGGAGGAGAAATCCGGTCCCTATCGGCAGGCGCCCGCGGGGCTGCCGCTGGTCCAGCACGCCTTGTTGAGCCTCTTTGAACATTGCCGCCGGGGCCTGTTCGACGTGACCACCATCGTCCAGAAGACCGCCCACGCCCCGGCGCGGCTGTTCGGCGTCCGTGAGCGGGGCTTCATCCGCGAGGGCTACCATGCCGACCTCGTGCTGGTGAGTGAAGACCCCACCGACGGCGGCGCCAACCTCCTCGCCAAGTGCGGCTGGAGCCCCTTCGCCGGCATCGAGTTCGGCCACCGCATCGAAGCCACTTGGGTCAACGGCGTGCAGCGCTTCGCCAATGGCCAATTGTTGGACGGTCCGTTTGGCCAACCCCTTGAGTTCAACCGCTGATGCTCCTTTAATGCAACAAGTGGAGACAGCCTACCGGCGGGCCGGTTGTTCCTTCGTGTCAGTGGCGCTCCGTTCTGAAACAAGCTGAAGGTTTTATGAAGAAAGCACTCATCATCATCGGCGCAGTCGTTGCCGTCATCGTCATTGCGGCAGTCGTCTTCCGTGACGCCCTGATGTTCGCAGCCATGTCGTTCATGATGCAGCCACCAGAGCCCTTTGCCGACACCGAACCACCGCCAGCCCCCGACTACGCCAATCCCAACCACTGGGCAGCGTTGCCCGATCGCGAGGACCTGGCGGACGTTACTCCTACGGTAGCCGCCAAGGACAATCAAGCCGCAGCCGAGGTCGATGTCTTCTTCATCCACCCAACCACCTTCTACGAGGGCACTGGCTGGAACCAAGACTTGGCCGACCAAGCCACCAACCACATCACCGACCACGCGGTGATGCGCAATCAAGCGAGCGTGTTCAACGGCTGCTGCCGCGTCTATGCGCCGCGCTACCGTCAAGCCACCCTGTATTCGTTTTTCGACCGGGAGGGCGGCGGTCAAGATGCGATCGACTTCGCCTATGGGGACGTGGCACACGCCTTCCGCCACTACCTGGACCACGACAACCAAGGCCGACCCTTCATCCTCGCCGGACACAGCCAGGGCGCCCTGCACGTGGACACCTTGCTGCGCGAGGAATTGCGCGGCTCATCGGAAGCCGAGCGAATGATCGCCGCCTACCCCATTGGCTACTATCTGAGCGGCGACAACGGCTTTCCCGTCTGCCAAAGCGCCGAGCAAACCGGATGCCAAGTCACTTGGAACGCGGTCTCCCCGGAGGCTGAACCCTATGACGAAGTCGCCGACCCCATCTGCGTCAACCCGCTGAGTTGGCGCACCGACGGCGCCCACGCCGACTTCAGCGCCAACCTGGGCGCAGTGAACTACGGCTTCGGCGATGAGGAGGAGCCACCGCCCGTGGCCTTCGAGCCAGGCATTGCCGATGCCCAGTGCATCGATGGCGCCCTGATCGTCAGCGAGGTGCGCTCCGAGCACTATCCCCCCTTCATGGCGGGCGACACTGACTACCATGTCTACGACTACAATTTCTTCCACATGAACCTGCGCGCCAACGCCGAAGCGCGAACCCGAGCCTTTCTTAAGACGAGAGCCGCAGCCTCCAATCCCATCAATTAGGGCAGGTAATCAGCCGCCAGCCGCCCAATTTCCTGGAAGAACTGATCGCGCACCTCGGCGATGATCTCGGCCACCGGGCGAACGGCGTCGATGCGGCCGCAGACTTGGCCACTTAGGGCGATGCTGGCTTCCATGTCGCCGCCGAAGTAGAGGTCCAAGGCGGTGCCGAACTCGGTCATGGCGTTGGTTTCGGTGTCGTACTCCAAACGGCTGGTCTTCTCGGTGCGCAGGGCGCGCAAAGCCGGCGAAGCGTGGCGGTTGAGAAAGACGGTGTCGGTTTCCTTGGCTTGGATGACGGCGTTCTTCCAGTTCTCATGGACCGGCGATTCGGCGGCCGACACCATGCGGGTGCCCATCTGCACCCCCTCCGCACCCAAGGCGAAGGCCGCGGCCATGGAGCGGCCATCGACAAAGCCGCCAGCGGCGATGATGGGCACATCGACCTGGGAGCGCACCAAGGGCAGCAGCACCATGCTGGCCACCTCCCGGGGGTTCTTGAAGCCGCCGCCCTCGCCGCCTTCCACCACCAAGCCGTCGACGCCGCAGGCCACCGCCTTCTTGGCCGCGCCGAGGCTCGGCACCACATGAAAGACGGTCAGGCCAGCGTTCTTCAACTCCTCCGTGTAGCGTTCCGGGTTGCCCGCCGAGGTGGTGACGAACTGCACGCCCTGGTCGATGACGAACTGCACGATGTTCGGATCGCGCACGAAGGCTTGGGCGATGTTGACCCCAAAGGGCTTGTCGGTGAGTTGGCGCATCTTCAGGATTTCGCCGCGCACGGCATCGAGTTCCCCAGACGAGGTTTCGATGATGCCGAGCGCCCCGGCGTTGGAGACCGCCGAAGCAAGCGCCGAACGGGCGATCCAGCCCATGGGCGCCTGCACGATGGGAGTCTCCACGCCCAGCATGCGGGTGACGCGATTGTCGAAGGATGCGGAAAGCGTATTCTGCATAGCCGGAAGGCCTCCAAGAGAAACGTGAGTCGAATAACGGCGCTCAGCCCAACGGGACTGGCAATTCCAAGTGGTCGTCGTAGATGCGCCGCTGATGGGCCCGAAGGCGCGGGGTCAGCGCGGCATTGATGTCCTCATCGCGGCAGCTATAGGCATCGCGGATCATCGGCAGCGCCGGCAGTTCTTCCTCCGGCAACGGGGCAAAGAGGTTGGCGAATACCGCCCAATAGACATCGACGGCGGACAGGGCTACGCCGCAAATCCAAGGCTCGCTCGCCAGCCGCCTATCCAGCAGGCCCAACACGTCCAGCACCCGCGCCTTGGCTTGGTCAGCGTGAACCGGGTTCAAACCGTACTTGGCGGCAAGGTACTGTCCCACTCCCGCCGGGAACTTCCCTTCCGTCTCGTCGTGGGACAGGGCGCGTTGCGCCATCATCAGCCGGTAGGCCCAGCCAAGGCCCATCTGGCCGCAGATTTCGTGGGCAAGGCCAAAGCAGTCCGCCCGCTCGGAAGCGCTACCGGGAATCAGTGCCGGCGTCGGCGCCAGCCGCTCGGCGAGGACGAGGATTTCAGCCCAGCCTGTTCGCAGCGGCTCGTTCTCGAAGGCCACCACGGGAACGGAGGAATCCCCCGCCCAAGCGGCGATGGCGCCTTCCTCATCGCCCTCGCCTTGGGCACCATACTGGCAATCCAGCCCCTTGATGTGGAAGATGCCCTTGGCGGCTTCGGTCCAAGGACTCGGCACACCGCGCAAGCAGGCCATGCGCAGCCCGGCCGCCGTCCTGATCTCCGCAATGGTCGTAAATCTCGCCAAACCGCCTCTCCCAAGTCGGTGCAAGCCAAAGTGGCGGCCAGTTTACTTGAGCGGGAGTCATGCGACCAATGTCGCCGAGGGGCATGCGAATGGCTCGCCGCGCATCGGTCAATCTGCCAGAATGAAGGTTGCTCAATTGCACTTCGCGCAGCATCCAAAAGGAGACCAGCATGTCAGTCGTGAATCTCGAACGGCAGGGGCACATCGCCCAAATCACCCTCAACCGGCCCGAGGCGCTCAATGCCATCAATCCGGAACTGGCCGTGCGCCTGGACCGCATCTGGCACGAGGTGCGCGACGACGACGCCATACGGGTGGCGGTCGTCACCGGCACCGGCCGCTCATTTTGCGCGGGAGCCGACCTCGGCCAGATGATTCCCCTGATGTCCGGCGCCCGCCAACCGGAGAATGAGTGGGATGAACAGTTGCTGAAGGATCCCGGAGCCGGAGGACGCGCCCTGCTGCGCAACTTCGACCCCGAGAAGCCGGTCATCGCCGCCATCAACGGCCACGCAATCGCCGGCGGCATGGAGCTGGTTCAGGGCACCGACATCCGCATCGCCGCGCCCGCCGCCAAGCTGGGTGTGCAGGAGGTCAAGTGGGCGCTTTTCCCGGCGGGCGGCTCCACGGTGCGCCTGCCCAACCAACTGCCTTTCAGCAAGGCGATGGAACTGCTCCTGACCGGCGACCTCATCAGCGCCGAAGAGGCGCTTGAGCTTGGCTTCCTGAACTACGTTGACAACGAACCGATGAAACGGGCCATGACAAGCGCGGAAAAGATCGCCGCCAACGGTCCGTTGGCAGTGCGGGCCATTCGCCGCTCCGCCCGGGCCTGCCTTGGCTTGCCCGAAGCGGAAGCGCTGAAGGTCGAAAGCCAATTCTCGGGGCCGGTGTTTCAAACGGAGGACGCCCGGGAGGGCCCGCGCGCCTTCATGGAAAAGCGCCAACCCAACTACCAAGGCCGTTAGCCTTTTCGTCCCGTCCAATCGAGGCCGGCCATGATCAATCTGCTGCTAGGTGGCCAGTTCCTAGTCTTCGCTCTGCTTCTGATTGCGCTGGTCGTTTCCCTGTCGTTCCACGAATTCGGCCATGCGCTGGTGGCCAAGTGGCATGGCGACGACACGGCGCAGCGAGCCGGCCGGCTGACGGTCAATCCGCTGGCCCACATCGATCCCGTGGGGTTGTTGATGGTGGTGCTGGTGGGCTTTGGCTACGCCAAGCCAGTGCCGACCGACCCGCGCAACTTCCGATCGGCAACGTCAGACCTTTGGGTCGCCGCCGCCGGACCGGCCATGAACCTGCTGCTGGCCCTGTGCACTTGGAACTTCTACCTAGCGCTGCGGGCCAATGGTTGGGAGAACGCGGGCGCCGAGGTATTCTTCGCCCTGTTGGCGCAAATCAACCTGCTGCTGATGGTCTTCAACCTGATTCCCCTCGGGCCTTTGGACGGGCACTACATACTGCCCCACTTCCTGCCTGCCCGTTGGGCCATGCGCTACCGTCATTTCAACCACCGCTACGGCACGGGCGCACTTCTGGCGCTGATCGTGTTGGGCATCGCCGGGCTGCCCTTGTTTCGCTACTTGGCGGAGTTTTCGTTCAGCCTGTCGGGCTGGATCACCTTGATTTGATCGCCAATGGCGGGCTTTCCTGCGCCAGGAAGACAGTCCTAGAGTCAAATTATCGTGAAAAAAGTGGTATATAGTTCATATTCTTAGAATGAAAGAGAGGGAAGAATGAGCATGTTTGACAAACGCAGCGCAGCGGACCCGAAAGACACGCCCGCGGCTGCCCAAGCAACTCGACCGCAGCAACCGTCCTCAGCGGCCAAGCCAAAGCCACAAGCAAACGCCGTCATCGGTCCGGGGATCAGCGTGTCCGGCGAAGTCACCGGCACCGAGGATCTACGCATAGACGGCAAAGTGGACGGGACCGTCAACCTGCGCGACAACGTGGTCACCGTAAGCCACTCCGGCGAAGTCCGGGCCAACATCACCGCGTCCACAGTGAACGTCAGTGGCCGGCTCGTCGGCGACATCGTGGGCATCGAGCAAGTGGCGCTCACCAAGAACGCTTGGGTGCGAGGCAACATCATCGCACCTCGCGTGAACTTGGAAAACGGCAGCAAGTTCAAGGGCAGCATCGATATGGACCCGGTTGAGGAAAAAGGGGCGCAAAAGCCGAAAGCCAGCAAACAGCCATCGCCGGCCCAAGCCGCCCCGCCATTGGCCGCCGCATCGGCCAAAGCCGAAGATACGCCCATCAAGCGCGCAGCGCCGAGTCCACGGGAGAGCGCAGCGCGGACTTGATGGGGGGAACTTCATGACTTCCGCATTGGAAAGAGCCCCCCGGTTGCCAGCGGACCAGCGATCCGTCGTCATTGAAACCGCGTTGCTGGCATGGGTCTTTGAAGGGATAAGCGCACTAGGCCGGATCAATGTCCTGGATGTCGGCCCCGCTATGCCCCCAACCATCGAGTTCCTCAGTTCAATGCGCTGCCGGTTGCACATCGCGGACCTTTTCGACAGCACGATCATCGAGCAACAGCACCACCTCGACCAAGACGCCTTGACGGCTCATTTCGCTGAACCTCTGTGGATGCTTGACGAACCGCTGCATGCCTGCCTGCTGTGGGACTTCCCCAACTATCTCACGCCGCCGGCTTTGGAGGCCTTGAACCGAGCGCTGAGCCCTTGGGTGACCGACCATACCCGCGCGCACGCATTTTGCGCCGTCAAACGGTCGGCTCCTCTCATGCAACATCAGTACAGCATTCGCAGCGCCAACGAAATCGTCCAACAAGCCGCTCCCGAGCGCCCGCCGGCCGCGCACCCCCATCCTTGGCGGCGTTTGGTCGGGGCTCTGAATCTGTTTGATGTCGATCGAGGCGCCTTGCGAGCCGGTGGGCTGGTCGAAGTCATCCTGCACGGCACGTCCGAGCAGTCCGCCGAACCGCCATTGCGGACCGATGAGAAGGTCAAGGACATCCCCCCTGCGCCCATCGGCGAATGCGGGGCAGCCTCCGCCTCCCGCAGGACGCATCAGCCAGCAAACCGAATCCAGCCTGTTAGCTAGCTATAGCCGTTGAGAGTCCGAGGCGCTCCAGGAATCATCTTCAGCACGAACGCCGCCGAAGCCGCTTCCTCCGCGTGGGAAGCCACCATCGATTCCTTCAATAAGTCCATGACCGTGGCGTGCTCCCCATAGAGCAAGGTGCTCATGCGGCCGGTCTTGACCTCAACCTCCTCCGCAGCGTTCAGCAGGGCCAAAAAGTTGTCGATGGACTGCAAATGGTCATCGTGGAGGGGATACATCGTTATCTCAACCAGCAGTTTCATGGTTCAACTCGTTAACCTCCTCATCACCAGCCCGAGTTCGCTCGGGGTTTCAAACTCCGATTCAACGACCAAGCCATGGCGCTTGGCGAACGAGCCAAGGACCGCTCGTTCCCGCCGGCTAATGTCTTGACGCCGAGCCAGCGCTTGCCGAGAACCGGTGACAACCAGCCAGTCCGCCGGCGCATCCGCCAGCATCGCCAGCAAGCGGGGCTGCTGCCGCGCAACCACCGGCACCAGCTTGAGCAGGAAGGCCGCATCATAGCGCTTGATGCCGGTTTGCTTCTCCAAGGCTTCCCAGCCATCGCCGATGTCCCACACGCAGCCTTCCAATATCCCCAACGGCACTTGACCGGAGGCGTTCACGGCTTCAATGCAACGCGCATCCCGGTCGCAGGCCACGTAGCGCCGGAAGCGGTCGCCCACTCGATCGAACGGAAACAGCACAGGCATCAGGCCGCAGCCGACGTCCAACAGTGTGGCGCAGTCGCGCCAAACGGGTTGGGTGCGCTCCAGGAAGTCGTCCAAGTCCGGCCACCGCTCTGCGGTACTAGCATGGCTGCGGGCCAAGGCCTCGCGCGCCGCTTGGCATTCCGCACCCGCGCCGGCGTGGCGCAACCGCTCAAGCCCCTTCGAAAACTCGTCGGATTCCTGGCGATAGCGCCGCAGGCGGTAGTAGATGTCCTTCTTGGCTTGTGACGCCGCCTGCCGATAGAGGCGGGTGCGGGCCAAGGCGCGAGGTGAGGGGGTCTTCCGAGCCAGCGCCCGCAGCGCCTGATGGCTGCGCCACGCCCGTTCGATGCGGCTGCGCGCCTGGTCTGCGCCGATGCGGTAGCGTTGGGCCGCCTCCTGGGCCAATCGCTCGGCGAGGAGCGCCAGAACCGGCTCCAACGGGTCACTCATGCAGCGCCTCCCAAGTGGGGCCCAGCCGGCTCTCCGGAAACCAGCGTTGGTGGATGTCAAGCAACTCCTCAAGGTGCCTGTTCAGGTCTCCGCCCCGCGCCAGCAGGGCGCGCAGTTCCCGAACCGTTCGGCAGATGGTCCACAGGTTGTGCGCCCTGAGTGTTGCAAAATCCGAAAACACCGCCTCGACTGTCGGCGCCTCGGCACAGTGCGGGCAGGCGCAACGGAACTCGCCCGCCATCACCCTTCCCGGCTCCGCCAAGGCGCCGTAGGGGGTCATGTACCAGCCGCCGCGTGCATAGTGGGCATAGGAGGACGAATCAAAGACATCCGCCCCCAGCGCCACCATGAAGGGCAGTTCCACCGGCTCGCCAGCACCGTAAACGTGCATCGGCACTTGCGCGCCGATTAGCCCGCGCGCATCGCGCAGCACGGCACCGGCAAAGGCCAAGCTGTGCGCCCGGTTGAAGAAGGGCACTAGGCTGCCAATGGCCAGATACTCGACTCCAAGCTCAGCCATGTAGGCACCGCTGTCGCGGCGGAGATCCAAAAAACGACCGCCCTGCTGCACGCCCGCCACCAAGCCGCGCTCGGCAATGGCCAGCGCCTGGCGCACGCGCTTGTGCGTGGTGCGCATCTTGCCGAGCGCCGTGGTCCGTTTATCCCCTGGTGGCGTGATGAGGTCCAGGGGCGAGATGATGTCGCTGCCGATGCGGTCCTGAAAGCGCACGATGTCCGCATTCTTCAGGTACAGCCGCCGGGTCAAACCCTGAAAGGCCCCTGAGTCGGTGGCGATCAGACCCGCAAAACCAACATGCGCCTTGAGTGAAGACGGGCCGGTGAGCCGTTCACGCAATTCTCGCTGCTTGTAGAGGAAGTAGGCGTTGACGATACAGCCGTCGATTTCTTCGCGGGCCAATTGAAACACCGGCTCCCGAGGTTGGTAAACCGGTAGGAAGATCGGCAAGGCGCGACGGACTCCATCCTTGGTCAACAACGTCCGCTGGCCGCGGATTGAGTCCGGGCTCACCGGGCCGGCGCCCCCGCCCGTGCAACGCTCACTTCCGGCAGACGCAGCAAGCCCACCGCCCCCATGGAAAGGACAATCCCGACAATCACCGTCACGAACGCCGCTTGGTAGCTGCCCGTGGCGTCGAACACCAGTGAAGCGAAAGGAAACCCGAACAGCGTGAACGGCGTGGTCAGCGGCGTCATCAAACCCATCACCCGGGCAAAGGCCGCCCGACCAAAGAGCGTGCCGATGAAGACCGTCCACATCGGCATGCCCGCGCCATAGCCGAGCCCGTAGAAGAAAGCCGCAACCATCAACCCGACGGGATTGGCCAACATCACGATCAGCGACAGGCCGACGATCTGCGACGCCAACGCGACGGCCATCAGGAGCCGCTGGTTCAATACATCAGCCAAGACGCCGAACAACGGCTTGGCCAAGGCTGCCATCAGCGTGGCCAAGGCCACCACAGAGGAGGCCTGGGCGGCGGACAAACCCATGTCCGTGAAGTGAGCGTGCAGGGCGAGCAACACGGCACCGACCCCGAAAAAACTTGGGCCAACGATGGCCACGAGCAACCAGATGCGGCGGTCCCGAAGCGCCCGGGCGAAAGTCCACGCGGAAACCGGCTCAATGCGCTCATCAGCGCTATCCGCAACCCCCTGCCCATCCGGCAGCAGGCCCTTGTCCTCCGGGCGAAAGACCGCAACCTTCCACACCAAGGGGATCAGCACCGCGCTCAAACCGAGCCCCATCGAAGTCACCGCCCAGCGCCAGCCTTGGGTCTCCACCAGCCAGGACACGATCGGCACCATCACCGCGCCAGAGATGGAAATGCCGAGCTGGGAGATGCCCAAGGCGGTGCCCCGCCGCTTGACGAACCAGTTGGCGATCATCGCGTTGCTCGGCAAGGGGCCGATGAGAGTGCTGGCCACGGCTAGCAGGAGGCCGAAGGCCAAGTAGAGATGCCACAGATGCCGGACCTGCCCGAAGCCGACAAATCCCAGCAGCAACGCCGCGAGGCCGAAGGCGAGCACCTTGCGGATGGGTGTGCGCAGGATCAGCTTGCCTACCCAGGGGCTTAAGACAGCCACCACCAAGGTCTGCAGGGAGAAGGCCAAGGATACGGCGAAGCGATCCACCTCCAGCGCTTCGCTCAAGGGCTTCTGCAGCACGCCGTAGGTGTAAAACATGCCTCCGACGGTGAACTGGGTCATGAAGGTGAAGCCGACGATGGACCAGCCGAAGAAGACGGACCGCGAAGGGTCGGAGGGTGTGCTCAAACTATAGCCGTCCTTCGATGGAGCACTTACCATTCTATAGACTTGCCTAGCCACACTAAAATGCCACCATGAGTCATCCGAGCAGCAACCGACTTGGAGCTTGGACCGAGCAATCAGGAGAACAACATGGCCACAGCGGCGCAAATCGGTAAAACGTCAAAGGAGAACGGAGACTGGCTCTCCACGGCCTGCATCCTTTGCGCGCTCAATTGCGGAGTCAAGGTGCAGCTCTCGGCGGATGGCCGCTCCATCGCCCGCACCCGGGGCGATGAATCCCATCCCGCCTCGAAGGGCTACCTATGCAACAAGGCATCCCGTCTGAACTACTACCAAGACCGGGCCAACCGCTTGCTCAGCCCCATGCGCCGAAGCTCGGATGGCAGCTACGAGGAAGTCGCTTGGGAAACGGCCATCCGGGAGATCGCCGCCAAGCTGACCGCCGTGCGTGACGCCCACGGCGGCGAATCCATCTTCTACTACGGCGGCGGCGGTCAGGGCAATCACCTGCCCGGCGCCTACGCCCGCACTTCCATCGGCCCCTTGGGCGTCAAGTACCGGTCAAACGCCTTGGCCCAGGAGAAGACCGGCGAGTTCTGGGTGGCGGACCGCATGTTCGGCGGCTGGCCCCACGGCGACTTTGAGCAAGCCCAAGTGGTGGTCTTCCTAGGCAAGAACCCTTGGCAATCCCATGGCCTGCATCGCGCTCGGGCGGCGATTCGGGAGATCGCCAAAGATCCCGAGCGCACCCTGATCGTGATCGATCCCAAACGCACCGAGTCCGCCGACTTGGCCGACATTCACCTCGCCGTGAAACCGGCCCGGGACGCTTGGCTGCTGGCGGGCATGGCGGCGACCATCGTGCAGGAGGGTCTGGCGAACGAAGCCTGGCTGGCCAGCCATGCCAGTGGCGTCGCGCAGGTCGAGAGCACGCTGGCAGGCATCGACATCGCCGACTGCGCCACCAAGAGCGGCATCGATGAAGCCGTCATCCGCTCCACCGCCCGCCTGGTTGCCGCCGCCAGCAGCGTCGCCGTGCTGGAGGACCTGGGCGTGCAGATGAATCGCCACTCCACCCTGGTCTCCTATCTGCAGCGCTTGATCTGGACGCTGACCGGACACTTCGGACGCCCCGGCACCCACTACATCGCCAAGGGCCTTGGCCGCATCAGCGATGGACGGGAAGGCGGCGTCAGCCCGGTCGCGGGGGGGCGCCTGATCGCCGGCTTGGTGCCCTGCAACCTGATCACCAGCGAGATTCTGACCGACCACCCCAAGCGCTATCGCGCCATGCTCATCGAATCGGCCAACCCCGTTCATTCCCTCGCCGACAGCGCTGGCTGGCGGCAAGCCATGCGCGCCCTCGAATGCAGCGTGGTCATCGACGTGGCCATGACCGAAACCGCGTTGGAGGCGGACTACGTGCTGCCTGCCACCACTCAGTTCGAAAAGGCCGAGGCCACCTTTTTCAACTTTGAATTCCCGGACAACTACTTCCACCTTCGCCACCCCTTGTTCACCCCGCCCGACGGCCCCTTGGACGAAGCTGAAATCCACATGCGCCTCGCCGAAGCCATGGGCGCGGTGCCGGAGGGCCTCGAAGCGGAACTGAACCAAGCCATGGCGGACGGCGGACGCACGGCCTTCGCGATGGCGCTGATGGCCAAGATGGCCGAGCAGCCCGGCCTGTCGGCGATCGTGCCGGGGCTGCTCTATCGAATCCTAGGGCCTTCGCTGCCCGATGGCCTCGCCAACAGCGCGGTGCTCTGGGGGGGCTGCCAACGATTCATGATGGCAAACGCCGAAGCGGTGGCCGCGGCGGGCCTTGAGCCCACTGGCGACGGCCTGTTTGACGCCATTCTCGCCGCCCCCAGCGGCTTGGTGATCACCCGCCAGGATTGGCCAGCGGTTTGGCAGCGGCTGCCGGGCGGCAAGGTCGAAATGGCCCTGCCAGACCTGCTGACCGCAACCACCAAGCTCAACGCGGAGCAACCCGCTGAAGCCTCCTCGGAGTACCCGTTTCTGCTGTCCGCAGGCGAGCGGCGCAGCTTCACCGCCAACACCATCCTGCGCAACCCCGAGTGGCGGCGCAAAGACCCCCAAGGCGCCCTGTTCATCAACCCCGAGGACGCCGCCCGCCTCAATCTGGGCGAAGGCTCCTCGGCCCGCATTTCCACGCAATCGGGCAGCCAGGACGTGGTGGTGGCAGTCAACGACCGCATGCAGCGAGGCCATGTGTCGCTGCCCAACGGCTTAGGCGTGAACTATCCCAACGGGGACGGCGACCAGCCGCCCATCTTTGGCGCCGCACCCAACGAACTCACCTGGTCGGAACTGCGCGACGAATACGTCGGCACCCCTTGGCACAAATCGGTTCCGGCGCGGGTGGAGGCAATCTGATGCGGAACTGCTTCTTTGGCCACCACAGGTTCGGTTGGTGACGCAGCCGAGTTCGGGAGCGCCCGCAGAGCGGGTGGGCGAACTGTTCGCCGCCATTGAAGGGAAACTCGCTGACATACAAGACGCGATCCAGCGTCAGTGTGAAGGATTGTTCACTCAACTTGAGCCTCGGCTGGCGGCAGCCCGGGAGATTGATCGCGAACTGAGTCACCATCTCGCGCACCGCTTCAATGTGTTTCGGTACTTGCGTGATGACGAACTCGGCCTCTCCCGCATCATCGCGGATCTGCTCGATCCAGGAGCAGCACACGGCCAAGGGCCGTTGTTTCTGCGGTTGTTGCTGAACAATCTGAATGTGAAATTGAGTTTGACTGACGCGGACTCTGCGAAGCCAGAGTGTTTGTGGAGCGCACCATAGCAGGCCAGCGGCGCATCGACATCTATGTGGAGGTGCCGTCAGGTAAGACGCGCTACGGCCTCGCCATCGAGAACAAGCCCTATGCCGACGACCAATACGAGCAAGTGAAGGATTACCTGAAGCACTTGAAGGAACGAACCAATTTGAATGAATTCCATCTGATCTACCTCTCACCCACCGGCGAACCACCGAGCAAGGAGAGCCTGCCCAAGGCGGAATTTGAGAATTGGCGCGGTCGTCTGCTCATCATGCCCTACCATCATCGGCACACCGACGAGGATTGGACTGACAGGGAAGGGAAACGGGACGAATTCAGGGATTTCCGAACGCTGGCCTCGCTCACCCAGTGGCTTGCCGATTGTCGCGCTCAGTGCGAAGCCCAACGCTTGCGTTGGTTCCTAGGCGATGCCGAATCCTATTGCCGAAGGACCTTTGGAGACACCGATATGGCAAGCGATCTTGAAACCAAAACCGTCTTGGAACTCCTAGAATCCGAGCCCAATCAC
>JAPPIX010000118.1:12085-13964 GCA_028820495.1 Gammaproteobacteria bacterium | reverse complement strand
TTATCAGGGGCATTCCGCCGTTCTTCAACTACGTTCGTGCAATATCCGGGCTAGGCTTAGGCAGCATCCCTTTCAACTCAGTGACTGGCCCTGTCACCGGTTCAACCCTAAGCCCCCCGGCTTCATCGAGCAAAAGGTCGAGCTTGTGGCCTGGACGCAGGCGCAGTTGCTCCCGAATCGCTTTGGGGATGGTCACCTGTCCCTTGCTGGTCATTGTGGATCTCACAATTCCTTATTCTAAAGTAAGGCATAGGATTGGTGGGTCAACATGCGGATCCAGCACATGCGGGTCCAGCACGAGTCCATGACACCTTGAAGCTCCAACACCTTGCACGCCAACACTGGCGCTCGCCGGAATCCCCCATTACATTAGCGGCTCCAATAGCGAAGCAATAGGGGAATGAGGGATGGACTTTCACTTCGCCACGGCTTGGGAGGTCATTGCGGACACCGTTGGCCAAAAGCCCGCCGTGATCTGCGGCGATCAAGTTCGCACTTGGCGCGAGTTCGATGACCGGGCGGCTCGGTTGGCGGCTGTGTACAGCGCCCACGGCTTGGGCGTTGATTCGAAAGTGGGCACTTACTTGCACAACTGCGGCGAGTATCTCGAAGCGCAGTACGCAGCGTTCAAGATCAGCGGCTGCCCAATCAACGTGAACTACCGCTACAAGGCCGACGAACTGGTGTATCTGCTCGACAACGCCGATGCCGAAGCAGTGGTTTTCCAAGCCTCTTACGCCGCGCGCATCTGGGAGATACGCGACCGCCTGGCCAAGGTGAAGCTCTACATCCAAGTGGACGACGGCACCGAAACCCTGCTCGATGGCGCCTTGGACTATGAACGTGCCATTCGTGACGCTAAGCCCATGCCGCGCATCGAGCGGGATCCCTTGAGCATCTACATGCTCTACACCGGCGGCACCACCGGCATGCCCAAGGGCGTGATGTACCACGGCGGCCTCTTCTGCCAAGCGCTGATGGGCATGGGCGCCGCCGGAAGGGAGCTGCCGCCGCCGGAACGCATTGCCGAGGTGCCCGCCTTGATTGAGGCCATCGGCGGCGGCGCGCCCATCTCGCTGCCCGCCTGCCCGCTTATGCACGGCACCGGCATGTGGCTGGGTGGCTTCATAACGCTTGCCTTAGGCGGCACCGTGGTGCTCACGCCTCGGCTGGGGCTCGACCCGGACCACATCTGGGGGTTGGTGGAACGCCACCGCGTCACCGATCTCGTCATCGTCGGCGACGCCTTTGCCCGGCCCCTGCTGGCCGCGCTTGACGAAGCGGCGCGGCGCGGCAACTCCTACGACATTTCCAGCGTCCGCCAGATCATCTCCAGCGGCGTGATGTGGAGCGCCGAGAACAAGCAGGGCTTGCTCAAGCACCACGACATGGTGCTGGTTGACGCCATGGGCTCCACCGAAGGCGGCATGGGCACCAGCGTCACCAGCCGCGAAGCCACCTCGGAAACCGCCAAGTTCGTCCTCAACGAAGGCGTGAAGGTCTTTACCGAGGACGGTCGGGAAGTGCAGCCGGGCTCGGGGGAAATGGGCATGATCGCCTCCAGCGGCAGCGTGCCGGTGGGCTACTACAAGGATCCGGAAAAAAGCGCCGCCACCTTCCGCGAAATCGATGGTGTGCGTTATAGCCTTCCCGGCGACTTCGCCACCATCGAAGCCGACGGTTCGATCACGCTGTTGGGGCGCGGCAGCGTCTGCATTAATACGGCCGGCGAGAAGGTGTTTCCGGAGGAGGTGGAGGAGGCGATCAAACGCCATCCCGAGGTCGCCGACAGCCTCGTGGTCGGCGTCCCCGACGAGCGCTTCGGCGAGCGGGTGGTGGCGGTGGCTTCCTGCAGCCAGCCAGACGCCTTGGCCGAAGC
>JAPPIX010000118.1:2729-11985 GCA_028820495.1 Gammaproteobacteria bacterium | reverse complement strand
GGCGGCTGCGGCCGGACCCCATCCCGGATGATGTGCTGGAACGCATCATGCAGGCCGCGGCCTGGGCGCCGAGCGGCGGCAACCAGCAGCCTTGGCGTATGGTGATGGTGCATGACCGTGGCTTGAAGGCACGGCTGGGCGAGCTCTACACCCGCCGCTGGTCGGCGTTCACGGTGAACTACCGGAAGCGCTTCACCGACGCGCCGGAAGAGGAGCGCCAGCGCCAGGAGCGCACCATCGCCGCTGGCGACCACTTGGCCAGCCACATGGGCGAATGCCCGGTGGTGGCGGTGGTCTGCTTCAATCCGCAGTTCATGGCGGTGACCGACATCGATCAGGATCGGGTGTCGGTGGTCGGCGGCGGCTCGGTGTATTTGGCGGTGCAGAACCTCATGCTCGCCTGCCGGGCGGAGGGGGTGGGCTGCGTGCTCACCACCCTGCTGTGCATGGATGAGCCGGCGGTGCGCGACCTGCTCGGCATCGACCCGGACTGGTTTACCGCCGCTGCCGTGCCGATGGGCTATCCGGTGGCGGGCGGCTATGGACCCACGGCCCGCATGCCGGCGGGCGAACTGTTCTACCGCGACACTTGGGGCGCTTCGTGATGCCGCGCGGCGCGTCCCGATGCGGCGAGGGATGATCTTGTGAGCCTGCAGACCTTCATCGACGAACCGGACCACGTGGCGGAGATTCGCCGCCAGATCAAGCGCTTCGTGGCCGCCGAAGCCCCCCGCGAGAAACGCGCCCTCTGGGATCGGGAACACCGCTTCCCGCGCGACGCCTTCCGCCGCCTAGCGGACTTGGGCGTGATGGGCCTGACCATAGACGAGGCCTACGGCGGCGCCGGTCAGGACATCGTGGCGGCGGTGGCGGTCATCGAGGAGCTTTGCCGCGCCGGCCCCTTCCTCGCGGGGCCTTACATCCACGCTGCCTTCTACGGCGGCATGAATCTCTCCGAAAACGGCTCCGAAGCGCAGAAGCGCGAACTGCTGCCGAAATTGGCGCGAGGGGAGATGACCTTCGCCTACGGCCTCTCGGAGCCCAACGTGGGCGGCGACCTCGCCAGCGTCGAAACCCGCGCCGAACAGCGCGATGGGAAGATCGTGGTCAACGGCGCCAAACGCTGGTGCACGGGCGCTGACTTCGCCGACATCATCTACTGCTTGGTGCGCTCCGGCCCCGCAGAGGAACGCTACCGCAACCTCTCCTTCCTGCTCGTGCCCACCGATGCGCCGGGCCTCAGCATGACCCCCATCGAACACGTCAACCTGCGCTACACACTGTCTTCCGACGTTTATTTCGATAACGTGGAGTTGCCCCCGGACGCCGTGGTCGGCGGCATCGAGATGTGGAACCAAGGCTGGCGGCAGTTGGCGGGACGCGCTCTGGACGTGGAGAAAATCGAGCTGACCGCGGTGATCTTCGGCATCGCCCAAGCCGCCATGGAGGAAGCTTGGCAGTACGCCGAGGAGCGCGTCCAGTTTGGCCAACCCATCGCCGGCCACCAAGCCATTCGCCACAAGCTGGTCACCGCCCGCACCAAGCTCCAGGCCTGCCGCCACATGCTCCACCACGCCGCCTGGCTGGCCAACGAGGGCCGCCCCTGCGCTGTCGAGACCAGCATGGCCAAGCTGTTCTGCGCTGACACGGGCGTTGAGATCGCGCTGGCCTGCCAGCAGGTCATGGGCGCCTACGCCCTATCCGACGGCTACGACATGGAGCGCCACGTCCGCGACCTGCTCGGCATGCCCATCGTCGGCGGCTCATCCGATATGCAGCGCAACAACTTGGCGTCGCTGTGGCGGCTCGGAAGGTGAGGGTCGCGCTACTCTTCCCGCCAAGCCTCGGCGAATCGGGTGATGGCATTCAGATGCTCGGCGGGGGTGAAGCCCAAGTCCAGGGTGGATAGGACCACACCGGTGGCGCCTGCCTGCCCCCATGTTCGGGCGCGTTCCGCCCAAGCGCCCGGATTGAAGGTCTCGAAGCCGTCGAAGCCGATCAGGCTGACCAGCATGGAGACATCGATGCTGTTGGTCTCCCGCCCCGCACTTCGGGCGGCTTGATGAACGATGGCGAGACGGCGGCGGAGGTCCTCGGGGGTGCGGATTCGATCTTCGTCCTGCCAGCGCTTGGGGCTGCCGGATGCCGCAAGCCAGCCGTCGGCCAGCCTTCCAGTGCGTTCCAGCACGGCGTCCGCCCAGCCGCCCATCCAGATGGGGATGGAACGGGCCGGGCGCGGCGCGATGCCGGCGGCGGGAATTCGGTCGAATTCGCCTTCAAAGTTCAGCAGCGGTTCGGACCAGAGTTGCCGGAGCAGGGGAATTTGCTCCGCCACACGCGCCCCCCGGCGGTGGAAGTCCTGGCCCAAGGCGGCGTACTCCACTTGATTCCAGCCGACGCCGACACCCAGAATCAGGCGCCCGCCGGATACGAAGTCCAAGGTCGCCGCCTGCTTGGCGACCAAGGCGGTTGGCCGCTGCGGCAGCACCAGTATGCCGGTGACCAACTCCACCGCACTGGTGATGGCGGCCAAGTAGCCGAACAGGACAAAGGGTTCGTGGAACTCGGTCTCCCACGTGTAGGGGCCGCTCAGTTCATGCACGGCCGGGTCGGCGCCCAGCACATGCTCATAGACGACGATCTGCTCATAGCCGAGTTCCTCCGCTCGCACGGCAAACTCCCGCACCAAGCCGAGATCGGAGCCGAACTCCGTTTGCGGATAGACCAAGCCGAGTTTCATGGGCGCAATTTATCACGGCGGCCTCCTGCCTCGAGGCGCACACCACCGCCGAAGCCGACCTGATAGACTGCATTCGCAAGCGATTGTCGGGCAGTACGCTGGCGAACCAAGATGAGCAACACTGATCGTCATGCAACAAACAAGACGAACGCCATGGCGTTCTACGACCTGATGTTCAACCAATGCCAGCCCCGCGCCGCCATCGAGAAGTACGTTGGCGGCCGGTACATACAGCACAACCCCGAAGTGGGCGACGGCAAGGAAGCCTTCATCGCGTACTTCGAGCGCATGCAGGCGGAGTATCCCGGCAAGCGGGTGCACTTCAAGCGAGCGATTGCGGAAGGCGACCTCGTGGTGCTGCACTGCCACCAGGAATGGCCCGGCGACAATGACTATGCAGGGATCGACATATTCCGCATTGACGACAACGGCAAGATCGTCGAGCACTGGGACGTTCTGCAGATTGTTCCCACGAAGTCGGCCAACCCGAACACGATGTTTTGACGAGGCGCTCCCTCACTCCTCCGGCCAGACCTCAGCGAGCACCCGGCTGGCACCGACGGCGCTGGGCCAGCCCGCATAATGGGCCGCGTGGGTGATCATCGCCTCGATGGCGGAGCGCGGGATGCCAAGATTTCTGGCACCCACGAAGTGCAGGCGTTGTTCCGCCTCGCGGTTTAGCGCCACCAGCAGGGTGCAGGTGACCAGCGAGCGCTCTTGAAGGCTCAGCCCCTCCTGCTGCCACAGGTCGCCAAAGACGTGCCGCATGGTGTAGTCAGTCAGCGTCTCCGGCATTTTCACGCCAGCCGTATCGACACCAGCGAACAGCTTTCGCACCAACTCGAGTCCGATATTCCTTCGTTCTTCGTCGTTCATGACTTTCTCCTTCGAGTACTTAGGTTGCTGGATCTACGGCTTATGTGCGCTTGGATCAGCGTCACCACACTTGCACCAACCAGCCGCCAACGGCGGGTCACGATTGTTTGACGGCAACAATCAGGGACTCGATGCCCAGTCGCTTCCATTCTCCCTTCCGATAACGCGGACGGCTCCGCAAGTTCCCCACCACGTCGGACGACTCCGACATTTTCCGGGCCTCCCAGCGCCGTGCCACCGTCCGGCCATCCCGGTAAACTTCGAGTATGCTGGCTTCCCGGCTTCGCAGCAGCGCGTCTCTGAATGCTATTCCGTCTGGCGGATCCAGAGTGATCGGCAATACGTTGCCCTCTCCCTCACCCACTCCCAGCGAATCCAGGGACTCCGAATCGCCCAACCCATCATCCAAGTCTTCTGGCAGCAGGCTGGCGAGGTACTTTTTGTTTACTCGGCACAGTGCTTCGACCGTGCGGTATTGCGCCTCGCAGTAACGCTGGATGTCACCGAAGACCGAAACGCGCTCCCAGTATCCGGACTGCCTAAGGAAGGACTCGATCACCTCAAGTTTTCCGGGATCGTACACGAAATCCCGGTAGCTCCTGCCGCCCTTCTGCTGGTTCGCCTCTTTCGTCGAGGGCAGTACGTTCCCGTAGAGATGAAGGCCGCAATGAGTGCGATTCATCGGAACCGCATGATCGCGTTCCATCTGGCCATCCGGCAATGCTTCACCCGTGTACGCGCAACGCCCGCCGAACCAACTCACTGTTGCCCCCCATTCCCGCTCCGTCAGCCCACCTAGCAGCGCTCCTGCATCCGAAAGGATGACGCGCACCAGAGTATTGGCCGCATCGCCGGGGTTCCACCTTCTCGTCTGTTGCGCCATCCAGCGGTTCTCCTTCGTGATTGATCTGACTTTGCTTCGCTGACCTTAGCGACCGCTTCCTTCTTCAATCTCCCGAATCGCATCCACAAGAGGGAAACAGAGCAGATTTGCTGGCATCCGAGATTGAGGGTGCCAATAGTCAATCAAGTGTCCACCCCCAGGCAGATTCACGAACCGAACCCCTCTTTTGGTTTTTTGCCATACCGGTTTTCGCTCCTGCTCCGAGATGATTGGAATTGTGAGGTCGGAAACACCTGTGCCACAACAAATGATGTACTTGGCATCGTAGATAGCAATCTGTTCGCGGATGAAACCGCTGTCTTTCTCCGCTGCCTCTTTGATTGCGGTCACGTTCGCAACCCCGGTCCCGTCCGTGCGCTTGTTCAAATTCATGAAAGCGATCTTGCCAAGCTCATTCACCCTTTTATCCCTATTGATGTCGGACAGGCATTCCCACGACAACTCTTCCGGTAGCGCGTGGATTGCCCTTGTCCACCGAGTGATGTTATTCCAAGTGTTAGACCACTCCCCCTTCGCCACGTGGTCCTTCAGGTCCCAACTGTCACTCTTTTGGTAGTTTGCTTCCTTCAGGACGAACAACAACCGACGGGGGCTATCCCAGTACTTGGCTGCATCCACCATGCCATCAAGGATGAGCTCCTCTTGAGTCTCGCGCTTCCACCGATCGAACAGTGTCTTTTGTTGCTTCGAAGCAGAGTTCACTCTGTCCATCGGCTCGGCGCCCAGATGCATCAAACGAAGGTTGTCAACGTTTCTCTTCGCGCATGGGCAGATTCCGCCATCTTCTCCGATAGAAGACGAAGCACAGCAGGCCGATCAGCGCCCAGCCGAGGATCATTGACCACTCATAAGGCCAAAGCAGCGCCGACGGGCTCCAAGGCAGGAAGGCGGAGAGCAGCGCGAGGGAAAGCAACACGGCGCCCCAGCCGACAGCACTGCCCTTGGCCACCCTGAAGGGCCGGGCCAAGTCCGGTTCGGTCTTGCGCAGGCGCAGGAAGGCGAGCGCCACGAACAGGAAGGCGATGGTAACGCCGAAGCTGCTCACGTTAACCAGCCACACGAGGATGGTGCGCCCGAACAGCGGCGAGATGCAGCACAGCAGGCCGATGGTGATGATGCCGACATAGGGCGTTCGGTAGCGGGGATGCACGCGCGCGAAGACGCGGGGAATTTGGCCCGACTCGGCCAGGGCGAACATCACCCGGCTGCCGCCGATGACGAAGGCGTTCCAACTGCTGAGGATGCCGCCGACGCCGCCGAGCACCAGCACGGCGCCGGCCCAGTTTCCGCCCCAGAGCGCCGAAGCTGCTTCGCCGGTGGCCATGTCGCTGGCGGCCAAGGTCTCCCTGGGCAGCGCCACGGCCACCGAAAGCCCGATCAGGACGTACCAAAGCACGGCCATGACCACGGAGACCACCAACAGCACGCCGATCCGCGACTGCGGCAGGTTGATCTCCTCCGCCGACTGCGGAATGACGTCGAAGCCCACCAGCAGGGCGGGCACCATGATGAGCACGGTTAGGATGCCGGTGGCCGGTTCGGCGATGAAGGGCCGCGCCCGGTCGAGTTCGCCGAAGCTGAGCGCGCCGGTGAACAGCAGCATCCCGGACAGGAAGATCATCAGGGCGATCAGGTTCTGCAGGCGGGCGGCGGCCTTGATGCCCAGCACGTTGACCACGGTGATGACGATGGCGCTGCCCGCCCCGATGAGGGCGAAGCCCAGGTCCACATCGGCGCCGAGCACCCGCCACAGGGTGCCGATGCGGATGCCGGGCGCCAGGTACTCGATGGCTGTGGGCAGCGCCACCGCCTCGAACAGGCACACTGCGATGTAAGCGAACAGCAGCGCCCAAGTGCAGACGAACGACCAGTTCGGGCCAAGGGCGCGATGCGTGTACACATGCTCGCCACCCGCCTTGGGCATGGCGGAGGCCAGCTCGCCGTAGGTGAGGCCGATGAGAATGATGGCGAGGCCACCGGCGGCGAAAGCGATGAAGGTGCCCAGCGAACCCGCCGATTCGATCCAGTAGCCGCTGATCAGCACCCAACTCCAGCCGATCATGGCGCCAAAGGAAAGCAGCACCACATCCCACCGGCGCAGCACCTTGTTGAAGCGCGGGCTGTCCGCAGCGGCGGTGGGCGGCATGGCTTGGGCGCGCCTTAAGCGCTGGCGAGCCGATTCGGACCCTAGCGGCTGCGGATTGCGCGAACCGCAGCGCGGATCATCGCCAGCAGCAACAGCCCCAGCCCAAGAAGCTGATAAACGGGGCCGATCCAGCCCTTAAACGTAGTGAAGGCCGATGCCCAAGCCACCTGCGTCGCGCCAACGTCGGGGTACTGGATCAGCATGGCGGTAATCTGCGCGTTCTCCGCCAAGTCCCCGATTCCCGCGACAACTGGGATAAACGCCAGAACCCATGTCCCTTCGGTTAGCCGGAAGCGGTAGATCAGGCCAGCGAAGAACGTGACGTAGCAAATGGGGAAGAGCGTGTCGAGCACCGCGCTTCCCCAAGCGTAGGTCGTCCTGCCGTCCGGCCCGTATTGCTCCATTGATTCAATCGCCTCGTCGTAGGAGTAGCCGGGCTTCATGTCGAGCATCTCGCCGCCGACTGGGAGATTGGGGAACACAAGGATCAGGAACACCGCCGTGGCGGCAAAGGTCACCGCCAAAGTGCGGGTCCGTCCGGCGAATTCAAAGTATGCTCGCATGGTCGCCTCCGTGATTTCTCGCTGGTTCCTCAAGAATACATGAGGGGTGGCCGGTCGCAACGAGCGCTCCGCACGGCCGGTGCTACCATGCGGTGATGTTCTGCCACGCCTTCACCTACCGGGGCCGCGATTTCGCCGTTCGCCGGACTGCTGATGGCGAGTTGGCGCTGATGCTCGGCAAGGTGGTGCGCAAGACCTGTCCGCCGTCCGACCGCGAACCGCAATATCTGTGGACCAACGTGGAACTGGAGTGGGAGGAGCACCACTACATCGAGGCCCGGTACTGGGCGACCAGCGGAAAGCTGCGCATCACGGCCAACGGACGGACTCTGCATGACGGCGTGGTCGATGGGACGACTCAGGCTGTGCCGTCATGCAATGCCGAAACCCTGCATCCACCTGTGATCAACGAGCTGTCGTGACCGATTTCGAGTCTCTGACCAGACTGGATGTGCTCGTAAGTGACTAAGCGGGTGTACTGAGCCCCTCCTCCAACGTCGCTCTATCGACCGGGCCGTCAACCTACTTTCAGTGGGCCTCGCCAGATTCAAGTGGATTGGTGAGTCGGATGCCGTCGAAGCGGCGAAAGTCCTTGTCCGTTGTTGCGACCGTGGCGCCATGTTCCAAAGCGAGCGCCGCCAAGTGGGCGTCCATCACCATTGGGCCATGTGCCTGGGCGTCGTCGCAAATCTTGGCGAGGTGTCCCCAAGTGCGCGGACCTGGGTTGAGCAGGCGCACGTTGGGTGCGGCAAGCCACGTCTCGATGATGGAGCAAGCGTCTGCTGGCGGCAGCGGGTGCACAAAAACGCGCCGGTCCGAAGCGATTCGGACGAAGGCGAGCAGCGTCACGAGGGCAAAGCGAACCGGTCTGCCGGAGGAGACTTCGGCTTCCAGCCAGCGGCGCGCGGCCGGATGGTGAGGGCTGTCGGAATCATAGGCATAGAGCAGGAGGTTGGCATCTACGATTACGCTCATGATTGTGCAGGGCCATCGAGGAAATCGAGGATGCCACCAATGTCGTCCAATTCGATGCCAGCGCGAAGCTTCATCGATCTAGCCTCGATGACGAACGGGACGGCGAGCGCGGGGCCATCAGGCTGATCAAGGCCCAGCCGCAGACAGTCGTTCAGCGTCTCCTTGAAATTTTTGCCGGATAGCCGCATGCGATCATGCAGCTTATCGGCGACATCGTTGTCGAGCGTAACCGTGGTCCTCATGACGGCCTCCATTGGTTGATGTTGGTGATGCTAATTGATTGATGCCTGACGCATCAACCGAACAGTTCGCCCCTTCCGACTTGCGTCCGCTGCCACTGCGGGGCTGCCCGGCCCCACTCGTGTGATCAACAAGCATTTGGAGAACATCGTCGCGGACTAAACGCCCTAAAATCGATAGCATTGCCGCGTTGGTGGATTGGAGATCACCGTTGCAGGAGAGCAAACCCAGCGCTTGGGATGTCGAAGCCTTGCTGCGCAACCTGCTGCGAACCGGAGCCCTGCAAGCGTTGCCCACCCATCCCCATGTATTGGATACGCTGCTCGCCTTGGCCACCGGTGGCCTTGTGCGGCAGCGCCCCTACGCGGAGCGGGAGGTCAATGAGGTCCTATCGGCTTGGCTTGAGTCCGTGCATGGAGAGGTGGATCACGTCACGCTGCGACGACGGATGGTGGACCTCGGGTTCCTCAAGCGGACCAACGACGGATCAAGGTACTACCTGAACTCCGGGCGGGTGAACGGCGTCCTTGGCGACGGAGCCGTCGAGATTGACGTTGGGGCGATGGTCGATGAAATCGTGCGGGAACGCGAAGCTCGCAAGAACGCCTATGGCGATGGGGGATGAACGGTTGCAGTGGCTCAGCGGGGGGGCTCGACGATGATCTTCGCGTGCTCTTGCGGCGAGCCCAGCACCTCGAAGGCGTCGGCCACTTCGTCGAGGCCCACCCGTGCGGTGACCAAGCCCTCCACCGCCAAGGTGCCCTCGGCGATGCCCTTTAGGGTTTCGGCGAACTCCGCCAAGCTGTAGCCGA
>JAPPIX010000118.1:0-2629 GCA_028820495.1 Gammaproteobacteria bacterium | reverse complement strand
GGCTCGCGTTTCAGGCTTCATGGTGTCACCATAACCAAGACGGGCATTGGCGTGAAGACATGCTGACGGCTGAGGACATCAAGCAGTTTCACGACTCGGGGTACTGCGTCTCCCCGGTCGTGTTCGATGCGGAGCAAATCCGGCAGGCGCGCCAGGCCGTGGATCGAGTCTATGCGGGCGATCTGGACGACGGACGATCATGGCCCTTTATGGAGCCAGTGACCGGCGACGGGCCCTATGACGCTCGAACCACCGGGCCCTATGACGTTCGCACCACATTGTTCTCGGCCTATGTAAACCGAACCATTCGGTCCATGGCCGCCAACGAAGTCCTGGTGGGCATGGCGGCGGTCTTGTTGGGTTGTGAAGCGGTGCGCCTGTGGCAGGACCAAGCCATCTGGAAACCGGGCACCGGCGGCCTGTTGGTTGATAACGGCAACATTGGCTTTCACCAAGACTATTCCTATTGGCAAGACAGCTCGACGACCAACATGGTCAGCGCCAACATCGCCTTGCAGGACGTGACGGCGGAGAACGGCGCGTTGCGCATGATTCCAGGCTCGCACAAATTGGGGTTGCTCAGTGACGTCGGCGCGTTTTTCGACAGGAACCTGAACGAGACCCGCCAGCGGCTGCAAGCCGACTTGGGCGTGCGGGAGGATGTGCCCATCGAGCTAAAGGCTGGCCAAGTCTCATTCCATCATTCGCTGACGATTCACTGTTCCGGGCCCAACACCAGCGCGTCGCGTCGTCTGGTGCTCGCGCCCGCCTACATTGCGGATGGCACCTTTTACAGGAACGAGGGGCAACCCTTCTGTCCGCACGGTCTGTTGCTGGGCGACGACCGCCAGCATGGCACGCCCTTCGCGGGTGAGTTCTTCCCCTTGCTGCGCCAATGAGCGCTGAGTCCAGTCAACCCGCTTCACTTGCGCCCTCCGCTCTGGAGCGGGATGGCTACTTCGTGGCAAGAGGACTAGCCGATGCGGCCTTAGTTGAGGAAGTTTGCGCAGCCGTTGGGACGGCATTGCATCCGCTCATGGGGCCCGTCGAATTCGAGGCGGAGGTGGGCTACCCCGGTGCCCCTCCCCACCTCGAATCCCAAGGCGGCCGCACGCCGCGCCGGCTGCTGCACGCCGCCTCCCGATTTCCGGCGCTCGGCGATTGGGCGCGCAGCGCCGCAGTGGCCAACAAGCTCAAGCCTTGGTTGGGTGCCGAGGTGCTGCTGTCTCAATGCCATCACAACTGCGTGATGACCAAGCACCCGGGCTACAGCAGCGCCACCCTGTGGCACCAGGACATTCGCTACTGGTCCTTCGACCGGCCCGAACTGGTGTCCGTCTGGCTGGCGCTGGGCGAGGAGAACAGCCGCAATGGCGCGCTCAAGATCATTCCCGGCAGCCACAAGCTGCATCTTGACCGGGGGCGCTTCGACCGGGACCTGTTCCTGCGCCCGGACCTCAAGGAGAACAAGGCGCTCATCCGCCGTTCCCGGGAAGTGGCCTTGGCGCCAGGCGACGTGCTGTTCTTCCATTGCCGGGCCATGCATGCCGCCGGGGTCAACCGCAGCGATCAGATCAAGCTATCCTGCGTGTTCACCTACCACGCTGCTGACAACCGCCCGATTCCGAACACGCGCTCAGACCGCTATCCGGGGCTGCCGCTGAGCCGGGGAACAGACTGAGGCGGCTGCTAGCCGGCTCATTGCCCACAGCCAGATCACATTCGGTGTAGGCACCAAGCGGAGTGCCGCCCAATTTTGCAGTCTTGCCCACTTGGCGGTGGGAAATGCGACGGGCGGGTGGCTAACAGAATTGCAATGTCCAGCTTGACAACGGTCGGTACGCCTATAGAGTGTCGATGCTGACTTGTCATAAAAGCCGCCGCGCCGCGCTGCTACAATCCAAGAGGGCCTTTGGCCCCGCGCGCGGTTGCGGCACCTTCCTTAGCCCAGTGGCTCCCCAATGCTCAAGTATGCTGTTTTGATCGATGCGGGGTTCCTAAAGCGCAAACTGGGGACGCGCGACAACCCACTAACGGCCAGCACAGTCAATCAGTTCATCGGAAGACTAACGGAGCACACTGCCCTCAATGAACTAACTTTGCACCGAATCTACTTCTACGACGCACCGCCGCTGGACACCGTCAAGCAAAAACCGCTCGGCGGGGAACCTCTGGACTTCGGCAAGACGTCCATCGCTACGACCAATCGCCGCCTTCACCACGATCTGCAGAACAGCCCCTTCGTCGCGTTGCGGATGGGGATTGTGCAATTCAGGGGATGGACGCTTAAGGCTGGCTTGCTGTCGCAGGCAACCGCCAGTGAAGTATCACTCGGGCCTGACGACATCGTGCCCAACGTGCAGCAAAAGGGGGTGGACATGCGCATTGGCCTGGACATTGCCTCACTCACGCTCAAACAGCACGTTCAGGTCATCGTCCTAGTCACGGGAGACAGTGACTTCATTCCCGCGATGAAGTTTGCCCGCCGGGAAGGAGCGCAGCTATTCCTGGTTACGTTAGGGCACAAGGTCACCCCCGAGATGAGGGAGCACTCCGACATGATCCTGAACTTGGCGAGCGTCTCATGATTCCTAAATCACCCCTTGTCCAGATCCAGCTTGCCGCGGGC
>JAPPIX010000116.1 GCA_028820495.1 Gammaproteobacteria bacterium | reverse complement strand
AGTTCGCGGGCCAGCGCATCGGCGCTCCGGTAGATCGTCAGTACCAGATAAGGCGCTCGCCACCGATACCTTGGCAGTGGAAGCTGCGCCCGAGTCGCCAGGAGACGAAGGGACTTGAGCCCGAGGCCGCGCTCCTCCGCCAGTTTCATCTGTGAAAAGACGTAGTGGAGCAGCGGATTGCGGCTCAGCATAGGGGCGTCGAGCGATTGCATCTGTTCGAGCGTGATCGGTTCGACGGGCAACCCAGGGCTCATGACCGTAATGGTGTCCATCGTCACCGCGACCTGACACTTGGCTCCCGTAACGCCATAGTCCCGGTGGATGATCGCGTTGACGACGGCTTCCCGCACCATCTCGAAGAGCGGATCGAGCAAACCTTCGCGGTGTGCTTGTGACCGGTCGATTGGGTTCGGCAGCCTCGTGCGCAACCACTCCATCAAACCTTCGGGCGCGAACACCTGCGGGCCGTCGAAGTCCCTCACCTCCTCCCGACCGCTGGGCAGTTCGATGGTGCCCAGTACGCCCACATTGGGAATCGCCGTTCTAGGTTCGGCTCCGAAGAGCAGGTAGCCAAATCCAGTCGGTGCGACCCGCCCTGGCTTTCCCTCCGATAAGAGCCCGAGGCGCAACAAGCGGCGGGTGAGGACGCCTTCGTCTTCGCCAATGTCGGGAAAAGAAATCCGAAGCAAAATTCATAACCATTCCCGACATTTGGCGGTCGTTTTTGTCGGGATTTATACTGAATCATATGTTATCGGCCCAAATCCTGACAATCTGGGCCGGTTTTTGTCGGGATTTGAGGTTCTTGGTGCCATCCGAGTCGATTCTCGCGAGGTTTCAAAGGTCCTCCAAGTAGTTCGCAGGCGACCGGTTCACCCACCAAGCCCAGATGGCGTTGCGTTCCCGGCGGTAAGCGACAACTCGCTCGGGAATCGCCGAGGACCACTGGAGGGCGCCTTCAATGCCGGTCATCCACACTTGGGAACCCAACAGCCGGTAGCGCCGCACCACTTGGGGTTGGGGATGGCCGTAGGCGTTGCGCCAGCCGGCGCTGATGAAGACCAAGGGTGGATTGACCGCCTCGACGAAGCGCTTGGACGAGGAGCTGCCGCTGCCGTGATGGGGCGCAAACAGCAGGGTGGCGGGAGCTAGGCCACTGGCCGCCAAGGTCGCCTCCACCCGGCGCGTGATGTCGCCGGTCAGCAGGACGCGCTGGTCCCCGGCGCTGACTTGGAGAACGCAGGAAGCGTCATTGCCGCTCCGGGCGTAGCCCGCAGGCGGATGCAGCACCGCAAAGGCCACCCCGTCCCAAGTCCAGCGCTCGCCTCGCCGACAGGGCTTGGCGTTCAATTCAGGCGCATCGCCCCAGACCGAGGCAGCAGGCGCCCCGCGCAGTACGGCAGCAGCACCCCCGGCGTGATCAAGGTCACCGTGGCTGACGATCAGACGGTCCAAGCCCCGTTTTCCGGTGGCGGCGATGGCGGGCAACACAACGGCCTCTCCCACGTCAAAGCCCGAGGGGAAACGCGGCCCCGCATCGAACAACAGGCGGTGGCTGCGCGTGTCGATCAGTGCCGCGCTGCCCTGGCCCACGTCCAGCGCCAGAACTTCGAACTGCCCCTCCGCTGGACGGTCCTGAAAGACCATCAGGCCGGCGGCCCATAGGGGCAGACAGGCGAGGCGCGCCCGCCAATGGGTCGCCCGCAAGGCGCAGGCGAACGCAGCCAAAGCGGCAAGGCCTTGGCCAAGCGGCACCGGAAGCGGGTGGGATTGGCCACCGCCAAGCACTTTCAAGCCGTTCAGCAAGGCTGACACCGCGAGGTCGGCCAGCGCCCAGCCAAGCCCATCGAACGGCGCCCCCGCCAAGGTGGCAACCAGCGAGAACATCACCAGGGGCACGGCCACCAGCGATATCCAAGGCACCGCGATCAAGTTGGCGAAGCCAGCAGCAGGCGCGACTTCGCCCACCACCGTGGCGGTCATCACCGTCATCGCCAGAACCATGAGCACTTGCGCTCGAAACAGGCTGGCCGCCCAACCGAGGACCGGCAGGCGGTTGGCGAAGCCGGCGATCAGCACGGCGACTGCGCCAAAGGAGAGCCAAAAGCCTTGGGTGAGCACCGCGCCTGGATCCACGCAGATCACCCCCACTGCGGCAAGCGCCAGCCAACTCGCCGCCGGTGCCCGACGGCCGCCCGCAAAAGCCAAGGCGGCGAGCCCGCTCATCACCCCAGCCCGAAGCGCTGGCGGGTCAGCCCCGCAGAGCCAAACAAAGCCGGTCATTGCAGCCAAGGAAAACGCCGCGGCGAGCCAACCGGCAGGCAACCAGACCAAGGCAGCTGGCACCAAGCGGGCGGCAGCGGCGCCCAGGCCATAGCCCAGCAACGCCACCAAGCCGACGTGCAGCCCGGAAACGACCAGCAGGTGCACCGTGCCCGTGCGCCGCAGCAACGCCCAGTCGGCATCGGTCAAGGCGCTGCCATCGCCCGTCGCCAAGGCCCGCAGATGGGCGCCGTGCCGACGGTCGGCCAGCCGTTCGGCCACGGAGGCTCGAATACGCTGGCGTAGATCCCCGGCGGGCGGCAGCGAGCGCTCGCCGGAACGGATGTAGCCGACGCCGTCGATGCCGTTGCCGAACAGCCAGCGCTCATAGTCAAAGCCACCCGGATTCTGGTAGCCCCAAGGCGCGCGCACCTTGGCTTCCACCCGCCAGGCTTCGCCGACTTGGATCGGTGGCGGAAAATGCCAATTCAGCCGCAGCCGGCGCCCGCTCAAGTCCACGCACTTAAGGCTATGGTCGCGCCGCACCGCCACTTGAAGGCGGGATCGATCCTGCGACGGTGAGGAAGCCAACTCCAAAACCCCAACGGTCAGCTCACGGGGCGCTTCGGCGGCGCAATGGGGCACCCGAGCGGACAGGCCCGAACGCGCCATCCCCAGCAGGGACGCGACGGCCAAGCCGACCAGCAGCAACCACATCAGGCATCGAACAATAGGCATAATGGATTTATGCCAAAAGAAATCCTGCGCCGGTATCTGCCGGATGCCGACAAGATTCGTGCGAATCCCGCCCTAAAGCCCTTGGGATTGCTCCTACACAACACCGACATCTGGCGCCTCAATCGGCGCGCGGTGGCGGGCGCCGCTTTTATCGGGCTGTTTTGCGCCTTCCTGCCAATCCCCTTTCAAATGCTGCCAGCGGGCATCTTGGTCGTCGCATTCCGCTGCAATCTGCCCATCGCCGTTGTTCTGGTCTGGATCTCAAACCCCCTCACCATCGCGCCGATGTTCTACTTCGCGTACCGCTTAGGCGCTTGGCTGCTGGACATGCGCATCGAGGTGGAGGCCGTGGAAATCAGCTTCAGTTGGATCTTGGCCAACCTGACCCGCATCGGCTATCCGCTGATCTTCGGCAGCCTCCTATGCGGCTGGGTCGCGGGGGTGACCGGCTTCGTGCTGGCGCGGCTGTTGTGGCGCCTGCACATCATCCAACGCTGGCGGCAGCGGCGCAGCCGGCGCGGCGCCTAGGCATGCAGCCCTTCAACCGGGTTCTGGCGGGCGGCGCGGCGCGCCGGAATCCAAGCCGACAGCAGGCACAGCAGCCAAGACAGGCCACCGATGAGGGCTAGGTCCGACGGCAGCACCTGTGACGGCACGGATTCAAAATACGAGCCTTCCAACAGCCGCAGCCCCAGCCAGGATTCGAGCACCGCAAAGATCGGCCCGATGTGGTTGGCGGCGGCGACGCCCAACATCAGGCCCGAAACGATGCCCAAGGTTGCCACGAGCACGCCCTGCGCCAGGAACACGCGCTGAACCAAGGTGCCCGTCGCGCCTAGGGAGCGCAGCACGGCGATGTCCGCCCGCTTGCTGTCGATGACCATGGTTTGGCTGGATACGATGTTGAACCCGGCCACTGCCACGATGAGCAGCAGGATTAGGAACATCAGCGCCTTTTCGATGCGTACTGCGAGAAACAGCTCACCGTAGTTCTGTATCCAAGTTTCGACCCGCGCCTCGGCCTCTGCGTCGTACTCAGTTGCGGCAACCATCGTGGCGAACTCGCCCGCGGCAAGGGGGTCGTCGAGCACCACCCGGATGCCGTCAGCACCAAGGCGTTGCATTTCCCCGTCATCGAAGGCGGCGCGGGACACGACCACCAAGGCGTAGTCGAATTCCGCGCCCACCTCGAACAACCCCTGTAGCCGAAAGGCCTTGAAGCGCGGCTGCACCCTCCCCCCATCGGCTTGGGGGAGCGCCAGCCGCAGCGGATCGCCCTCCACCAAGCCCAGGCGGCGGGCCAGAGGCCGGCCCATTGCCAAGCCGGTCGGCGCGGCCAACACCTCCTCCAATCGTCCGCCTAGTTTTCCTGATCGCGGGATAACGTTTTCACAGGATTCAACTTCTGCGCCCGGCGACCGCCCATTCGTCAATCCAAAGCATCGCCCCGTTTGCATGCGGGCATCGATGGCGGCCAACCGCCCCGCATCGGCGGCATCGATGCCGTACACGGCAACGGGAGCCACGCCGCCCGCTCCCACCACCATGCCCGAGGCCTGAAAAAAGGGATAGGCGGCGGCGACGCCCGGCAGCCGTGCGGCGGCTTGGGCATCCACGCCCAGGGACACGGGCAGCAGGGCATGGGGAACGGTGCCCAGGATGCGGCTGCGCAACTCCGCATCGAAGCCGTTCATGACGCTGACCACCACCGTCAGCACCAAGACGCCTACACCTAGGCCAGCCAACGTCATCCAGTTGATCAAGCGCGCATAGCGATTGCGGCCCCGCCACAGATGGCGCGCGGCAATCCAGAGCGCCAACCTCACGCCAAGGTCTCCAAGACGCCGCCGTAGAGCCGCAGTGCCCGGTCCATGCCGGTAGTGCCCTCTTCGTCGTGGGTGACCACCACGAGGGCGACGCCAAACTCCTCGCTCAAGCGGCGCATCAGGTCAAACACCTGGCGCGCGTTCTCCCGGTCGAGATTGCCGGTGGGCTCATCGGCCAGGAGCAGGTCCGGGTGGCCAACCAAGGCCCGAGCCACGGCCACGCGCTGGCGTTCGCCCCCGGAAAGGGCGCTCGGACGATGCGCCATGCGGCCCTTCAAACCCACCGCATCCAGCATGGCCGCCGCCTGAGCTTCGGCTTCGCGGCGGGAGACACCCCTCAAGCGCAATGGCATCAACACGTTCTCCAAGGCCGAGAATTCCGGCAGCAGGTGATGGAGTTGGTACACGAATCCGACGTGGCGGTTGCGCAGTCGTGCCCGCTCGCCCACCGATGCGGCGCTGATGGCGGTCCCGCAAAGATGCACCTGCCCGGCATCCAAGTCGTCCAGCCCGGCCAGAACGTGCAGCAAGGTGCTTTTCCCCGACCCCGAACGCCCCACGATGGCGCATCGTTCGCCGGGCCGCACTTCGAGGCTCAAGCCCCGCAGCACTTCGATGCGCTCGCTGCCTTGCTTGAAGGACTTGTGCAGGCCACTGGCCCGAAGCACCGGCTCACTCATGGGCGAGCACGCGGCTGGGCAGGAGGCGTGCGGCGCGCCAGGCCGGATACAAGGTGCAGAACACGCACAGAGCGAAGGACACCGCCGCGATGCGGGCGAGGTCCGCCGGCCAGATGTCCACCGGCAAATAGCTGATGAAGTACTGGCTCATCAGGTCCAGGCCCAAGCCGTCGTTGATCCACGCGAAGACGGCGGGCAGGCCGCCCGCCGCCGCCGTGCCGACCGCCACCCCGATCAGGATGCCCAACGCGCCGATCAAGGCGCCCAGCATCACGAAGCAGCCAATCAGTGGCGCGCTGTCAGCCCCCATGGTCTTGAGTATGGCGATGTCCGCGCCCCGCTGCTCGACGGTCATGACCAAGGTGGAGACCAAGTTGAACGCGGCAACGCCGACGAGGAAGGCGAGCAGCACGAACAGGGTCGCCTTCTGAGCGCCAATCGCCCGATGCAGGTTGCCGTGGGAATGCTGCCAAGTGCGGGCAAAGAAACGATCCTCGCCCAAGCGCCGCACTGCCGAGGCGGCAAGCGCATTGGCCTCGTCCAAGTCGGCGAAGCGTAGCTGATAGCCATGCACCTGTTCGCCCAGTCGAAACAGCCGCTGGGCGTCCGCCAAGTGGATGAACGCCGCCCGGGCATCGAGTTCGGATCCGGAGCGCAGCAAGGCCGCCACCTGAAAGCGTTTCTGCCGGGGCAGCACGCCCGCCAGCGTCAGGGAGCCCAAGGGCAGCATCAACCGCACTGGGTCGCCAACGCCGACGCCCAACCGCGAAGCCAGGCGCGAGCCCAGAATGACGCCAAAACGGTCTGGCTGCAGCACTTCGAGGGTAGTTCCGCCCGCCGGGCGGAGAAACCCCTCCATGCCAGACACCTGCCGATAGGTCGATGGCTCGACACCGTTCAGCAGCACCGCCTGCACTTTGTCGATGCCCACTGCCAAGCCCGATCCCTGAACGATCGGAGCCGCTCCCAACACACCCGGAACGGCGACCAACTTTGACGCCGCCAAGTGGCTCGGCACGAACGGCTGATCGCCCCATACCCCGGCATGGGGCAGGACGCCAAAGACCCGCTCGCGCAACTCCCGCTCAAAGCCGTTGATCACCGACAGCACCACCACCAGCACCGCAACGCTGAGCGACAACCCGGCTACCGCCACCCAGCCGATCAGCGCACCGGAGCCGCGCCGCGAGAAGGCGTAGCGCAGACCGAGTTCGGCCGCGAGCCTTGCATTGGCCTGCCAGAAGCCGAGCGTCACGGCTGGAGAAACTGACTCATGGATTCAGTATAGCGATGCTCGAAGCCACTTTCGCCGCGCACAAGCAACAGGGCGGCCGCGCGCTCGTCCCGGGCAAAGCGCCAGCCCGCATCAGGGCCGAGCACCAAGATCGCCGTCGCCAGCCCGTCCGCCTGGGCGGCACTCGCCGTCACCACCGTCACCGAAGCCAAGGCATGGCGGACTGGTTCCCCGGTGCGGGGATCGACGATGTGGCTCAAGCGCTGTCCGTCCAGCATGCGGAAGTTGCGGTAGTCTCCCGAAGTGGCCGCCGACTGGCCCGAGAGCCGCAGAATCCACCTTGGGGTGCCGCCGTCGGGCTGCTCCACGCCGATGCGCCACGATCCGCTCTTGGGGCCTTGGCCGAGGGTACGCACTTCGCCGCCGATGTCGACCAGGTAGCTGCGGCAGCCAAGGCTCTCGAGGCGCTCGGCCACCCGGTCAACGCCATGCCCTTTGCCGATGGCGGAGAAATCAAGGGACAGCCCCGCAAAACGCTTGCGCAATGCCGGGGGATTAGACCGAGCCTCCAGGTTCCGCCAACCGACCCGTTGCGTCGCGGCGGCGACCGCTTCCGAACTCGGTGTGAACCCGTTCGCCGGTGCGTCGGATCCAAAGCCCCAGAGTTGGACCAAGGGCGCGACGGTCAGGTCGAAGGCGCCCCCTGAGCGGCGCGAGAGCGCCAACGCTTCGATGGCGAGGGCCGCAACCGGCGCGGAAACGGGAAACCAATCCCCGACCGCGCTGGCGTTGAAGCGCGCCACCTCCGAGTCCGGCCGCCAAGTGGACAGTTGCGCGTCCACCTGTTGGAGCTCGTGCACCACGGCAGCCTCCACGTCGCCCGCGCAGCCCGCATAGGTCAGCGCCACCACGGTGCCCATGGCCTCGCCGCGATAGTGATGATAGGCCGGCGGTGAGCCGCAGGCGCCGAGCACGCCCACGGCGAGAACCCAAGCCGTCATTCGCCGCCAGAAAATCAATGTGACAAAATGCCGCACCCAACCCACTATCCATCCATCCAGCGAGAGAGGATTCATGCCTGAATACTGCACCATCGACAAGTCCGACCATATTATGACCGTCACCCTCAACCGGCCGGACCGCCTGAATGCCCTGCACCCGCCAGCCAACGTCGAACTCGGCGAGGTCTTCGATGACTTTGCCGCCGACGACGACATGTGGGTGGCCATCATCACCGGCGCGGGCCGGGGCTTCTCCGCAGGCAACGACCTGCGCTACCAAGCCGAGGGCGGCGAACGGCTGCCCATGCCCAGGGGCTTCGCCGGCCTGACCTCCCGCTTTGACCTGCTAAAGCCCGTGATCGCCGCCGTCAATGGCGTGTCCATGGGTGGCGGCTTTGAAATCGCGCTGGCCTGCGACCTCATCATCGCCTCCGAAAAAGCCCTGTTCGCACTGCCCGAACCCAAGGTCGGCTTGGCGGCCCTGGCCGGCGGCCTCAATCGCCTGCCCCGGCAGATCGGCTCCAAGCGGGCACTGGGGATGATTCTCACCGGCCGCCACGTCAGCGCCGAGGAGGGCAAGGAACTCGGCTTCGTCAACGCTGTGGTGCCCCACGAAAAGCTCATGGAGGAAGCCCGCGATTGGGCCAACCAAATCTGCCAGTGCGCCCCGCTGTCGATCCGAGCCAGCAAGGACGTGGTGTACCGAAGCCTGAGCACCGCGTCCTTGGAAGAGTCCATCCGCGCCTCCTACGACTCGGTGAAGGCGATGGCCAAGAGCGAGGACTTTATCGAGGGACCCAAGGCGTTCGCCGAGAAGCGGCCGCCAAATTGGCAGGGGCGCTAACCAGCCGACAGGGATGCGAGTTCCGCTGCTACCGGTTAAAGTGATTCGCGAGTAGCTACCTGAAAACTTGGCTTAATCTTTTCGAGCACGATCGACCAACGGAGACCCATGCCATGCTCACTTATTCGACCTCCACCTCCAAGCGTTTCTTGGCCGTTGCTGCCTCGTCCATGCTTGCGGTTCCTGCGGGAATCCAAGCGCAGCCGGCGCTCGAAGAGATCATCGTCACCGCCACTAAGCGGGCGGAGTCCGCGCAGTCGCTGCCCTTAAGCGTGTCCTCCATCTCCGGCGACGAACTGCGCGAGCGGGGCCTGACGGAGTTTTTCGACTACGCGGTGACCATTCCCAACCTGTCCTTCGGCGCCGTGACCGACGGCATCCTCTCCAACCGAACCATTTCCCTGCGCGGGATCGAGGGCACCAACACCACCGGCTTCTACATCGACGATACGCCGATCACCGAAACCATCGACCCGAGAATCCTCGATCTCGAACGCATCGAGGTGCTGCGGGGACCCTCGGGCACGCTGTACGGCGCCCGCTCCCTCGGCGGCACAATCCGGCAGATCACTAGGAAGCCCGACTTCGACCGCACCTCGGGCTGGGTTCGCGGGGAACTCTCCAGCAGCAGGCGTTCGGACGATCTCAACTACCTGGTCGCGGGTTCGGTCAACGTGCCCTTCAGCGAACAGGTCGCGGCCCGGTTTTCAGGGCTGTACGAGAACCGTGCCGGGGTGTTCGACCGGCACGTGGGCACCATTGCCGACCACCTCGGGGCACCTGCGACCCTGATGGGACCGCCGCAGTCGATTGTCGAGGACGTGGATTCCCAAGAGGTCCGAGCGGTCCAAGCGGACCTGCTGGTGGAGCCGACCGATGCACTGTCAATCAGGGCGCGGATCATGCACCAGCAGACTGACCTCGACGGCTTTCCGCTGGCCGACATCGATCCGGACAACTTCATTCACAACCGCGATTTCGACGTGGACGAGGGCGGCGAGGACGAATGGACCCTCTACACGTTGAACCTGAACTACGCCACCGACCACGGCGAATTCACCTCGGCCACATCCTGGTTCGACCGCAAGACCTTCGAGATCGAGGCCAGCGGCTCGTTCATCAACTTCCTGCAGGCATTGCCTGGCGAAGCCGGCGGATTCGGCTTGTTCGGCGTTATCGGCGTCCGGCCCGTGACCTCACCGATTTTCCAGGAACTCAACTTTGAGACCTTCGTGCAGGAAGTGCGCTTCGCATCCGATCTCGACGGTCCGTGGAACTTTGTGGCCGGCGCGTTCTATCAGGACACCAAGGACGTGGAGTCGTACCAGCCGCGCAACTACGCCCGGGGCTTAAGCGACAACTTTGCCGAACTGCAGCGCGTCTTGGGCATCCCCGGCCCGCTTGAAGCCATCTGGCCGTTCGGCGATCTGGTCTTCACCAACCACAATCCCACCGATGTCGAGGAAATCGGCATCTTCGGCGAGGCCACCTTTGCCGTCACCGACCGCTTCAGCGTCGTGTTCGGGACGCGATGGTTCGACACAACGGTCGAGTTCGTGGACCGCCAAGCCGGATTGGCAGCAGGCGTGCCGCTCGGCGAGGACGATCCGCTCACCAACATCCCGCCGGTCGAGGGCAAGCAGAGCGAGGACGGATTCATCTTCAAGGGCGCCTTGGAATTCCAGGCCGCTGACGATGTGTTCCTGTACGCATCCGTTGCCGAGGGGTTCCGTCTCGGCGGCGCCAACAGCCCCATTCCGGATACGCTGGGGTGCCCGGAAAACCTCGCCGAACTGGGGCTTAAGGACGTCGATACGGGCAGCTACGCATCGGACGACTTGGTCAGCTACGAAGCCGGCATCAAGACCAACCTGAACCCGGCGACCCGGTTGAACGCCACCGTCTTCCACATCGATTTCGACGACATCCAGCAGCGCATTCAGCTCATCTGCGGATTCCAGTTCCGCGGCAACTTCGGCGCCGCCCGCAGCCGGGGCGCCGAACTCGAACTCACTACCCGGCCGATCGACAACCTCAATCTGGCTCTAAACGTCGGCTACACGGACGCCCAGTTCACCGAAACCGTTGCGGGCGTCAACCAGAATGGTGACCCGCTGCAGTTCGTGCCCGAGTGGACCGCCTCCCTGGTGGTGGACTACCTCGTCCCGGAAGCGCTTTTGGACATGGACCTGTTTCTACGCTTGGACGTAAGCTACGTGGACCACAGCCTTTCCTTCGTGAACGCCCAGCCGCGCTCACGGTCTTCCTACGAGCAGATCGGGCTGCGCGCGGGGCTGTCCAACGAACGCTACAAAGCCGCCCTGTTCGTCCGCAATCTCACCGACAAGATCGCGAACTTGGGGGACAACCGTTCCATCGCCGCCGAGACCCCCGGCCGTCCACGTTGGGTGGTGAGCCGACCGCGCACCATCGGCTTGGAATTCGGCGTTTACTTCTGAGCGCCCGGCCGGCGCCTAAACCTCCAGCACCCCGGCGCCGCGCAGGTGGTCCAGGATGGCTTGCGCGTTTTCCTCCGCGGTCATGGCCACGGTGTCGAGGTCCAGTTCGGCGCGAACCGGCGGCTGGTACTCGGCGTCGATGCCGGTGAAGTTCTCGATTTCGCCCGCCCTAGCCTTTTTGTAGAGGCCCTTGGGATCGCGCGCCTCGCAAACGTCCAAGGGCGTGCTGACGAACACCTTGATGAACTCGCCTTCATCCAACAGCTCCCGCACCATGCGCCGTTCGGAGCGGTAAGGGGAGATGAAGGCGACGATGGCGATTAAGCCCGCATCGACCATGAGCTTGGCGGTTTCACCGATGCGGCGCACGTTCTCCACCCGGTCGGCTTCAGTGAAGCCGAGGTCTCGGTTCAACCCGTGGCGCACGTTGTCCCCGTCCACGAGATAAGTGTGCCGGTGCAGGTCGTGCAGCCGTGCCTCGAGCAGGTTGGCGATGGTCGATTTGCCGGAGCCGGACAGGCCCGTCAGCCAGACCACGCAGGGCCGCTGGTGCTTGAGCCCCGCCCGGTGGGCCTTGTCGATGGTCAGCGCCTGCCAAGCCACGTTGTCCGCCCGGCGCAGGGAGAAGTCGAAGGTGCCCACCCCGACGGTGGCGTTGGAGCGCCGGTCCATGAGGATGAAGCCGCCCATCGGCGCGCTGTCCTGGAATGGGTCGAAAGCCAGCCGCTCGCTCAGGCTGATGTTGGCCACCCCCACCTCGTTCAAGGCCAGCTTCTTCGCCGCCTGGGTTTCCAACGTGTTGATGTTGACGGCGTGCTTGAGCTCGGTGACCACGCAGTCCAGCGTTCGGGTGGCGCTTTTCAGGCGGTATTGCCGGCCGGGGATGAGGTCGTCCCCGCTCATCCACAGCAAGTGCACGGCGAGCTGGTCGGACAGTTGCGCCGGATGCTCCGCGTGGCAGAGCACGTCGCCGCGGCTGATGTCGATCTCGTCCGCCAAGGTGAGGGTGACCGCCTGCCCGGTTTCGGCGCGGTCGAGGTCGCCATCGTAGGTGTGGATGCGCGTCACCCGGGAGCGTACGCCCGACGGCAAGGCCACCACCTCGTCGCCGGGCCGCACGGCACCTGCCGCAACGGTGCCGCTGAAGCCCCGAAAGTCCAGGTTGGGCCGGTTAACCCACTGCACCGGCAGGCGAAAGGCGCCATGGCCGCCGCTGGGCTCAACCACCACATCTTCAAGAAACGGCAGCAGGGCTGGCCCCCGATGCCAGGGCATGGCCTCGCTCGGTCCGGTGACGTTGTCGCCCTTCCAAGCCGAGATGGGCAGGGCGTGGACGGCGATGTCGCCGAGTTCACCAGCAAACGCCCGGTACTCGGCCTCGATGGCGTCGAACGTCCCTTGGTCGCAGCCCACCAAGTCCATCTTGTTGACCGCCAGCACGAAGTGGCGGATGCCGAACAGTGAGGCGATGGCGCTGTGCCTGCGGGTCTGGGTGAGCACGCCCTTGCGGGCATCCACCAGGATGACGGCCAAGTCCGAGTGTAAGGCGCCGCTGGCCATGTTGCGCGCGTACTGTTCGTGGCCCGGCGTGTCTGCCACCACGAACTTGCGCTTGGCCGTGGCGAAGTAGCGGTAGGCCACGTCGATGGTGATGCCCTGCTCCCGCTCCGCCGCCAAGCCATCCACCAGCAAGGCGAAATCGACCGCCTCGCCCTGGGTGCTGTGGCGCTTGCTGTCCGCCTCCAGCGCCGCAAGCTGGTCGTCGAAGATCAATTGGGCGTCGAACAGCAGCCGGCCGATGAGCGTGCTCTTGCCGTCGTCCACGCTGCCGCAGGTCAGGAAGCGCAGGGTGGTCATGGCCGCCTGTTCCCGCAGATAGTTCTGAAGGTCCGGCGCCGGCATCAGAAGTAGCCTTCCCGCTTCTTCCTCTCCATCGACGCCGCGCCTCGTCGTGGTCGATCAGGCGGCCCTGGCGCTCCGAGGTTCGGGCGTTAAGCATTTCCTGGATGATGCCCGGCACGTCCGCGGCATCGGACTCGACGGCACCCGTCAGGGGGTAGCAGCCCAGGGTGCGGAAGCGCACCCTCGTCAGGCGCGGCTGCTCGCCTTCGACCAAGGGCAGGCGCTCGTCATCGACCATGATGAGCTGGCCGTCCCGCTCGACGATGGGTCGCTCGGCCGCGAAGTAGAGCGGCACGACTGGAATGCTCTCCCGGTGAATGTAGTTCCAAACATCGAGCTCGGTCCAGTTGGACAGGGGGAAGACCCGCATGCTCTCCCCGTCGCGCACCCGGCCGTTGTAGAGATCCCACAGTTCCGGTCGCTGGTTCTTCGGATCCCACCGATGCTGGGCGTTGCGGAAGGAGAAGACCCGCTCCTTGGCCCGGGATTTCTCCTCGTCCCGGCGGGCGCCGCCAAAGGCCGCGTCGAAACGGTGGGCGTCCAAGGCCTGCTTGAGCGCCTGGGTCTTCATCACGTCGGTATGCACGCCCGCGCCGTGGGTGATGGGGCCGATGCCGGCGGCAATGCCCTCCTGGTTTTGGTGAACGATCAACTCCAAGCCGAGCTCCCGCGCGCGGCGGTCCCGAAACTCGATCATCTCGCGGAATTTCCAGCCGGTGTCCACGTGCAGCAGGGGAAATGGCGGCGGCGAAGGATGAAAGGCCTTCAGCGCCAAGTGCAGCATGACCGAAGAGTCCTTGCCGATGGAGTAGAGCATCACCGGGCGGGCGGCCTCGGCGGCGACCTCGCGCATGATGTGAATGCTCTCGGCCTCCAGCCGTTCGAGATGAGTCAATTGCCCCACGGGTTGGAATCCGACGTGCGTGGCCGGGCATCAGAACCAACACGGCAGGCGAAAACAACGGGCGGCTTGGCGCAAGTTGGAAATTGCATATGCCTGTTTGTACACTGGTTGACCTCGCGCAGGGTGGAT
>JAPPIX010000340.1 GCA_028820495.1 Gammaproteobacteria bacterium | reverse complement strand
AACTCTACATGGTGCCGCTGGCGCCCAACCCGACCAAGGTCATGCTGTACATCGCTGAGCGCGCCGAGCTCGGCGTGGACATGGGCATCGAGCAGATCGTGGTGAACACGGTCAAGGGGCGCCACAAGGAGCCTGCCCACTTGGCCAGGAATCCCTTCGGCACCGTGCCGGCGCTCGAGTTGGATGATGGCACCTACCTCGTGGAGTCGTTGGCCATCATCGAGTACTTGGAGGACCGCTTCCCCGAGGACGGGCTGTTGGGGGTGAACCCCGAGGAGCGCGGCAAGGCCAGGGACGTGGAACGCATCATCGATCTGCGCATCGCCGGGCCCATGGGGCAGTACGGCCATGCCAAGAACTCTCCCCTGGGGCGCCCGCCGAACCCTGAGCTGGCCGCGCGCATGGAGCAGAGCATGCAAACGCCTTTGGACTACCTGGAAAACCTGCTCTCGGATGGCCGGCCGCTGCTCCTCGGTGAGCGCGCCTCCATCGCCGACTGCACCCTGCAGGCGTCGCTGCAGTTCCTGCGTTACGTGGAAGCCGACCTGTTCGGTGAACGCCAACGGCTGCGCGACTGGGACGCACGCTACCGCGCCCGCCCCGCCGCGCAAAACGTGCTTCGCTGGTAGCGCAGGCGCCGCCTAGCTCTCCTCCGACTTCAGGATGTCGTACACGCGCTTTTGGAAGTACCAGCGGCCATCCACCTTGACGTAGTCGTCCTCGTAGCGGCCGACGACGAAGCGTTTGCCGCCTTCCTTGTCGTGCAGCTCCTCCTGCTGGTACCAGGTGCCGTGAGCGGTGTCGCCGTCAACCACGATCGGCCCCGCCGAGGCGAAGAAGCCGACGAAGGAGAAGCCCGCCATCGCCCCCTGCCAAACGGGGAAGAAGTTCGCCTTGCCGGTAATGTCGCCAGCGCCGGGCAGGCACCAGGTGGCGTCGTCGCGCCAATTGGCCGCCCAGGCATCGCCGTCGAAGCGCATGACGGCGTCGTTGTAGGACTCCACGAGTTCGCGGATGGCGAGGCGGTCTTCGACCGGTCCACTGCTTATCATGTTTTACCCTCCCTTGGGGCGTGACTTAAGAAGGCGCATCTAAGCACGTTGCGGGCGCAAAAACGAGACGTGCTGCCGTTGGTCCCGGCCGATTGTCCCGCCGCCCTATAATGCGCCGATCATTTGCACTTGAGGACGCGCCATGTCAAAACCCAAGCTCTACGGCATCGCCGGATCGCGGGCCATTCGCTCGCTCTGGGCCATCGAGGAAACCGGCATCGACTACGAGCACGTGCCGGTGGGCTTTGGCGAAGACTCGAAGGCCGCCGAGTATCTGGCCATCAACCCGAACGGCCGCATACCCGCTCTTGAAGACGGCGATCTCATCCTGTTTGAGTCCATGGCCATCAACCTCTACTTGGCCAAGACCTACGGCGGCAGCCTGTATCCGGCCGATCCGGCGGCGGAGGCGCTGGCCATCCAGTGGTCCGTTTGGGGGATCAGCGAAATCGAGGATCTGCAAATTCGCATCGCCCTGCAGAAGTTCTTCACGCCGGAGGAAGAGCAGGATCCGACGGTCATTGCCGAAGCCGAGGCCGGCTTGGCTAGACCCTTCGGGGTGCTGGACCAACACTTGAAAGGCAGAGATTGGCTGGTGGGCGACGCCTTCAGCATCGCGGACTTGAACTTGGCGGCCGTGATGTCCCTGCTGCAGATGGTCGAGGTGGACGTTTCCGGCTGCGCCAACCTTTCGCGCTGGGCCGCATCCTGCTACGCCCGGCCCGCTTTCGACCGAGCCCAGCGCGTCGGCAGGTAGCTTAAGTGAAGACGCGGCGCAGGTCGCCGGCCAAGGAGTAGAGCACGGGCACCACGAACAGCGTCACCAAGGTGGACATCGCCAAGCCCCAGCCGACCGCCAACGAGATGATGCTGACGATGGGGTCGTAGCCGCCGATGCCGTAGGCGGTGGGCAGCACGCCGCCCAAGGTGGTCAGGGTGGTCACCATGATGGGGCGCAGGCGCTCGGTGACCGCCTCGATGATGTGGCTGTTCCGATCGCCGTCCCCATCGCCCGCTCGGACGCGGCGGTGGATGGAATCCACCATCACGATCGAAGCGTTGACCACCACGCCGGCGAGTCCCACCGCGCCCATCATGGCGAACATGCTCATCGGCAGGCCGTGCAGGAAGAAGATGAGAAAGACCCCGGCGACGGCGAAGGGGATCACCAGCATGATGAACAGGGCCTCAAGCAGCGACCCCAACATCAGCCAGATGACAATGCCGATGCCCACCACCGCCAAGGCCGCCGCCACGGCGATGCCGGCGGTGGTCTCCTGCGTGGCCTCCGCCTCGCCGCCATTGAACACGTAGAGGTCGGGCAGGTCCGCAAAGCGGGGAAACAGCTCCTGCTCCAATCGCTGGGCGAAACTGAGTGCGGTCAACCCGCTGCCCTGGGTAAAACTGGCGCGAATGGTGGCGGAGCGGAAGCCGTCCCGGTGGTGGATGCGCGTCACCGCCGGCAGTTGCATGGGCTCCACCACGTCGCGCAGGCGCGCCAACTGGCCCGACGCCGCCCGCACGGGCGTCTCCAGCAGCGCTTCGAGGTCGAGGCGCGCCCCCGGGTCAAACTGCACCCGCAGTTCGGTGGTGTCGTCGAGATCGCGGTGCTCGCTGGCCTCAATGCCGTAGAAGGCAGCCGCCAGCGTCGTGCCCACGTCCTGGGCGCTCAAACCCAGCCGGGCCAGCTTCTCGTAGTTCAGGTTCAACTGCAGTTGCGGCGTGCCGGGGCGTTCATCCACCTCCACTTCAACCACCCCTGGGATGCTGCGCAGATGGCTTTCGATCTCGAAGGCGACGCCGCGGCGGATGGCGTCGTCGTTGGACAGCACATGCACTGTGACCGGCTGGTCCGTGGGCGGCCCGAAGTACTCGGACTGATAAACCAGGTCCACGCCGTCTGGCACCTGCAGCCGGGCCGGGATCAGCTCGATCCATTCAACGTTCGTGTGGCTGCGCCCGAAGCGCTTGAACTGGGTGATGATGAGCGCCTCGTTGTCCGCATCGCCAAAGGCCTTGTCGAGGGCGTTGGTGTTCTGGTGGCCGATGCGGGCGGTTACCGTTTCCACGTCGCTGGCGGCGATCTGAAGCAGTTGCCGCTCCAGGTCGGCGGTAATGGCCTCCGTGCGTTCCAAGGCGGTGCCGTGTGGCGTGGTGACCTTGATGAACAGCCGGTCGGCGTCGTCCTGGGGAAACAGCGTGAAGGGCACCAGGGGACGGATGAGCCCCATGATGACGGCGAATGCGGCAAACGCGGCAACCAGCGTAACCGCCCGGTGCGCGAGAACCCAAGCCAGCGCCCTCTGGTAGTGGGCCTCGAGAACGCGCACGAATTGGCGGCTCTGCAGCCGGGCGCCCGCCTTCAAGGTGGACATGTGGGCGGGCAGGACCAGGAACGACTCGATGAGGGAGAATATCAACACGAGGATGACCACCATGGGGATCTGCCAGACGATGTTGCCCGGCAATCCGCCTATGGCCGCCAAGGGTGCGAAGGCGAGCACGGTGGTCAGCGCTGCGGCGGTGACTGGCGCCAGCATTTCCCGGGCGCCGACCAACGCGGCCTCGGGCGGGCTAAGCCCTTGGGCATGCTTGACCACGATGCGCTCGGAGACCACCACGGCGTCGTCCACCACCATGCCCAGCACGATGACCAAGCCCGTCAATGCCATCATGTTCATGGTCATGCCGAACACCGGAAACAGGATCAAGGAGGCGAGAAACACGATGGGGATGCCGACGATGATCCAGACTGCGGGGCCGGGCCGCACAAAGGTGAACAGCACTGCCGTCACCAGCACCAGCCCGATCAGGCCGTTGGTGGCCATCAACTCCAAGCGGTTGTAAACGATCACCGATTCGTCGTTGGTCAGCGTCAAGCGGACTCCCTCGGGAATGTCCATGGACTCGACCTCGGCCCGCACTTGCCCAACCGCTTCCACGATGTCGGCCGTCTCGCGCTTTTGCACCAGCAGGGTGACGCCGCGCTGGCCGTTGGTGTGGGCGATCATGCCGGTGTCTTCGCGGCCGGATTCGATGCGGGCGATGTCGGCGATGCGCAGGGCGCCGCCTTGGGGATCGAAACGCAGGATCGCCTCGCCCACTTCCTCGGGTTCGTCGAAGCGGCTCCACATCACCACTTGCCGGCGCTCATCCGGGCTTTCCAGCATGCCGCCGGTGCTGGAGACGTTGCGGTTGCGGACCGCGGCGATGACGTCGGTGAGGGTGACGCCATGCTCCCTGGCGCGCACCGGATCGACCAGCACGCGCACCTCCGGGTCCGGCAAGCCCACCGGGTGGACGCTGGCGATGAGCGGCAGGCGTTCCAAGCGCTCCTCGACCGCCCTGGCGGTTTGCGCAAGGGTCTCTTCCGGGCCTTCCAAGGCGATCTCCAGCACCGTCATGCGGGCGGGGTTGAACTGCTTGAGGACCGGCTCATCCTCCATCTCATTGGGGAAGTCGGTGATCGCCTCCAAGGCCGCGCGCAGGTCGGTTTCGGCGGCCTCGGTCTGCGCCCGGTTGTAGTCGTCGTAGAGTTCAATGGTGGTGAAGGAGGTGTTGTCGGCGATGATGGTGGTGAACTCGTCGATGCCCTCCACTTCCTCCAGGGCCTCTTCGATCGGAATGGTCACCTTGGCCTCCACGTCCTGGGCGGAGGCGCCCGGCAGCATGGCGGTGAGCCAGAAAATGGGCGTATCCACCGTGGGGATGAACTCCCGGGGCATGCTGGTCGCCGAGAGATAGCCCAACACGACCAGGCCGGCGGCGATGACGTTGACCAGCAGATGCCGCTCGATGAAAAAGCGGAGCAAGGCTTCCAACGCTGTTAGCTCCCGCCCACGATGGTCACTCGGGCGCCATCCCGCAACGCGAACTGGCCGTCAATCACAACGGTTTCGCCCGTGGCCAGCCCGTCGATGATCTCGACTTGGCCGTCGCCGGTTCGTCCGATTCGCACCGGACGCAGGTGCGCCCGTTCGCTCTCGACCACGAACACGTGCATGGTCCCGCTGCGCCTGAACACCGCCTCGGCGGGCACGGACGCCGGACTGTCCACGGCAGCGTAGGGCACATGCACCGTGGCCACCATGCCCTCGCGCAGGACGCCTTCCGGGTCCTCCACCCAAATCTCCACCGGGTAGGTGCCCGAGGCCGGTTCGCTGAGACGGGCGACGCTCTGGATTCTGCCGCTCAACCGGTGCCCGCCGAGGGCGTCCAAGGCCAATTCGGCGGTTTGTGCCCCGGCTAGGCGGCTTGCTTCGCTGGCGGTGACGCCCGCCCGCACCCGAGCTCGCGAAAAGTCCGCCACCGTGGCGACGGCGGCGCCGCGCTTGAGGTAGTCGCCGGCCTGAACGTGAATCTGCTCGGCGGTGCCGGCAAAGGGTGCCCGGACCGTGGTGTCAGCCAATGCCCGTTGCGCCGCCGCTAATTGCGCCTTGGCTGCCACCGCTTGCGCCCGGTTGCGCCGCACGGCGAAGCGCAGGGCGTCCAAGCGGTCCTCGCTGATGAATTGGCGGGCGAACAGGTCGCGGCCGCGAACCAGTTCGCTGTCCGCCTGGGCGGCGTTGGCTTCGCTGCGGCGCAGATCGGCCGCGGCTTGGTCACGGGCGATGCGGGCGCGCTCGTCGTCGAGCACCACCAAGGGCTGGCCTGCTTGGACCGGATCGCCGGGCTCCACGGAGCGGACGACCACGCGGGCGTCCACCTCTGCCGCCACCACTGCCTTGCGGAAGGCTTCAATGACCCCCGGCACGGACGCCTGCCAGTGCAGTTGAGCGCTCTGCACGGGAGCGACGCGGACCTGCACCGGCGTGGACAGCGCGGTAGTGGGGCTCTGGCCTTGCGCTTGCGGGGTGTTCCCCGTTTCCGTTCGTTCTTCGACTGGCGAGCAGGCGATCGCTAGGAGGCTTAAGCCCATGACGAGTGACCGTGGTTGCACTTCAGGCGCCCATCAGTTCTGCATCAGGCGCAGATCCAAGTAGAAGTTGCGCCCATAGTCCTGATGGGCGTCGGCGAAGTAGCCGAAGTAGCGGTCCGCCAAGGGCGCGCGCTCGTCGGTGAAGTTGCGCACGCCGAAGCGAACGCGCAGGTTCCGCTCTCCCATGTCCCAGTGGTAGTCAAAGGAGGCGTTCCAAGTGGTCATTGCATCCAGCCAATAGCGGCTGCCGTCGTTCAGGGTCAGGGAGTCTTGGTAGATCTTGCCGATCTTGACCCCGGAAAGGCCGGCGCCGAAGGCCCCCTTGCGCCATGCCAGCGTGAGGTTGTGCTTCTGCTTCTGGTTGCCGTTGCGCTGGACCAGATCGGCAAACCCGGTGACAGGGACGCTGGCCGGCAGTTCGCCGGTCTCCTGGGCGGACACCAGCACCGCCGAGTTGCCGCCAGCCTCCTGCTCGAAGGTGTCGAGCAGTGAGGCGTTGTAGCGCAGGCGGAAGTTGCCCCAGGCGGATTCGACCTGATAGAGCACGCCGATGTCGAACCCCTTGAGGGTTCGGGTGTCGAGGTTGGCGTAGCGGTCGCTGACCCTGATGATGTCGCCTGCCGGACAAATGCCAGCGGCGGTGTAGATGGCCGCGACCTCAGGGTCCACCTCGGTGTCGCGAATCACCGCCGGATTGGCCGCCAGCGCCGCGCAGTTGCCCCCGCCGTGCCGCAGCCGCTGCAGCAGGTCAAGGGTGGTGTGGTTCTCCTCGCCGAACAGGCCGATGGTGTCCTCCTTTTCGATGGACCAGTAGTCGAAGGTGACGGTGAGGGCATCAAAGGGCTCCAGCACCACGCCCACCGAGAAGTTGCTCGACCGCTCCGCCTTGAGGTCTTCGCTGCCTTGGGCGACGCGCTGGATGGAGTTGCGGCAATCGACAATGTTCTGGTCCGGGTCGCCGCCGAAATCGGCGGCGTAAATGCAGGCGTAGTCATTGCGGGTGTTCTGCCGCGCCACGATGTCCTCGTTGACCGTCACGAGGTTTGGCGCCCGGAAGGCTTCGGACCAGGAGCCGCGCACCAATATCGCGTCATGCAGGCGCCAACCGGCGGCAAACTTGCCGACGGTGGTGTCGCCCACGTCGGAGAAGCTCTCGTAGCGAATGGCGGCTTGGGCGTCCAGGTTGGGCAGCACGGGAATCTGCAGTTCGGCGAACAGGGAGACGACGTCTCGGCTGCCCTTGTTGTCCGGCGTGGGGCTGGAGTTGACCACGTCGGAGACGAAGGGAAAGGTGTCGCCCTGAAAGTCGGTGAAGGCGACGGTGCCGTCCAGGCGCGGGTCGCGGTCGTCTTTGAACGACTCCTCCCGGTATTCCAAGCCCGCTGCCAACCCGAGCGGGCCGGCGGGCAGGTCCATGAGGCCGACGTTGGCGACCTTCAAGTCCGCTAGGAAAAGGTCGGTTTCATTGTTGCGGTAAACATCCACCAAGGCCCGCTCGATGTTGCTGTTGACGCCGCCGCTGAACGGGTTGTAGGCCGCCGGCGTGGGATCCGACAAGGCTTCGACCATGAGCGTGTTCGACACCCGGTTGCGGGTGACGTCTTTCTTCTCCGCCTTGGAGTAGAGCACCGCGCCTTCCCAATCCCACTCGCCCCAAGTGCCGCGCAGGCCTTGGAGCAGCCGGTACACGTCGCCCTCGTTGTCCACGATGCGCGGCACTTCCGCATAGCGGTAGTTGTCGATCTCCAGCTCCAGGCCGGAGCAGGGCACCTCCGGAATGACGTCGTCGGGCAGGCGGTTCGGCGAGCCGCAGGGGCCGAAGGGGTTGTAGTGGTGCTCCGGGGCAATGCGCAGCTTGACGGCGGAGAACGAATAGGACGGGTGACGGGAGAGGTTGGTGTCCGAGTTGTAATACATGAGCTCGGTGAAGCTCTCCAAGCCGCTGTCGAACTCGTGGTTGATGAAGGCGAACAGGCTGGTGCGCTCCAACTTTGATGACAGGTCACGGAATTCGTTGATGTTGTAGCGCACGGTGCCTTGGCCGTCGGTGGCCCCGCAGACCTGGTCGTTCAGCGCCCACTGGCAGCGGGAATCGCCCGCCGGGTAGGTCTCAAACTCGCCGCTGGAGTCCGTGAGCGTGCCCCGCAGGCCAGCGCGGCTGGCTGAACTGGTGACGTCGTACTGGCCGTAGAGCGAATGGGTGCTGTTGTTGCGAAAGCGGGTGTCGCCGCTCCAGGGCGAATCCCCTGGAATGCGGCGCCGGAAGTCGGCGTCGGCCCAGCGTTCCTGCTCGTGGGCGCTCACCCGGTCGCGGTTGAGGTAGCCGCCCATCAGGTGGATGTTGGTGCGCCCCTCGTTGAAGCTGTTGCCCCATGAAAAGTCGAACTGCCAAGTGTCTCGGCCAATGTGGTCATAGGTGCCGAAACGCCCGCGCACGGCAAACCCTTCCGCGTCGCTCTTGAGCACGTTGTTGACCACGCCGGCCACCGCATCGGCCCCGTAGAGCGCGGAGGCGCCATCCTTGAGCACTTCGAGGCGTTCCAGCCCAAACACCGGGATGGTGTTGGCGTTCACGGTGTTGACCGGCACGAAGCTGCCACCGACTTCCTCGGTTTGGAAGCTGGCCGCGTTGACCATGCGGCGGCCGTTGAGCAGCACCAGGGTGTTGCCGGTGCCAAGGTTGCGCAGGTTGAAGGCGCCGATGTCGCCGCGCGCCGAGTTGACGCCGCCGCTGATGTTCTCTGCCTCGTTGAAGAAGTTCTGCCCCTGTTCGGGCAGCGCCTCGAGCAGGTCGTCGCCGGAATCCACGCCGAACAGCTCGATGTCTTGGGCATCCATCACCGACACTGGAAGAACGCCGCTGATGGTGGCGCCGCGAATGTGGGTGCCGGTGACCACCACTTCCTCGATCACTTCGCCGTCATCCCCTTGCGCGACCGCGTCGGAGGCCACCAAGGGCAGAATTGCCAAGGCGAAAGCGGTGGCTTGCACCGTGCCTAGTCCACAGCGGGATGCCGGACGGGGCTGGGTGGGCATGGAGGGACTGGCCAGCGGGCGTGGCGCGAAGTGCTGCCGCATGGGCATCTCCTGAAGGTGAAGCGAGTGCGAGTTGCGCCCGATTTTAGGCGCATTGGTATGGGCAAGCCACCGCTGGGACCGGTACCGGCGCCTAGCCCAAGTCAAACTGAGCTACAATCGTGGGCCGTCGTGGAACGGATAGTCGAGGGACCCAATGAAACGAAATCCCGGTGAGTGGCTTCGAACCCGGATTCTGGAGCGACATCTGGAAGTCGCGCTGTGGACAGTAGCGGGAACGACGTGGCTCTTAGGTGCGGTTGTGGCGCTCTGGGTGGGGTCCGGTCCGAAGCCTTTGGATCCGTGGTCGATTTCAATTGTGGCGTTGCCGGGTGCGGCATTTCTGGGATTCGCTTTGTACGTGGTGAAACGCGGCTGGCGGGTGCCGGACATGAGGAAGGGGATGCGCGCTGAGGAGACTATCGGGCAGGCGATCGAGTATGCACTGACCCGGGACACGTGCGCGGTGGCGCACCATGTGGAGGATGAGAACATCGCGCGGGTCGGCGACATCGACCATCTGGTCGCCACGCCCGACGGCCTTTGGGTGATCGAAACCAAGCACGGGCGCGTTCCGAAGTCGCAATTCCGGGAGACCTTGCGGCGCATCGCAGCCAACGTCGAGGGCGTGCGGAAGTGGGCGCCGCCGGGTGTGCGGGTCACTGGTTGCCTAGTCTTCGCCAATAAGCAGGACGAGCCTCCAAAACCGACCTACGAGCATGGAAAGGAGACGATCAGGGCGTTCGACGGCCGAAACGCCTTGATGTGGGAGTTGCGCGAGAAAGCGCGAGGGACGGGAGGTTCCCGGAAGCTCGCCCGGCGTGTGTGGAAGCTCGGCAAGCTGGAGGCCGCCGACTGAGCCGGCTGGAGCGGGTGGATCTGGAGGCGGAGAACGCTGCGCGGTAGCGGGTGCGTGGCACGGTCGATGGCTTGAAGGTCCCGTTCGCCGCCACGACGCTCCTGGGGGGCCGGACCTACGAGCAATCCCGCCTGGTCGCCATGATGCCGTCCGACGGAATTTGCGGGATCGGGTGTTCGCAGAGTGCGTTCAGCGCCGACAGCCCTTGCATGAGGCGATTGTCCTCGACATTGACATCCAGGGCGTCCAAGCAGGCCCGCCAATGGGCGGGATTTCCGACTGCCATCCGCAGCGCATCCACAAGACCCTGGCGGACGCTTTTCCCGTAGGCGTTCTCGGCCATTCCCATGCCCTCCGCAAAGGGTTCACTTCCCCACGATGCCACCATGAACGCCAAGTCAATCAGGTCCCGAAGATGGAACCGCTTGTCGAGTCCACGGTCGGCAGTTGCCATCAGCTTCTGCGCCATCAAAGATTCCCTGCCCATCACTGGGACTGGCCAGCCTGGCAGGACCTGTCCGTTAAGGTCATGCCTTCCCTCGTGGATGATCTCCAGCTTGATGGGCTCGCCTTCCATAATGACGAAGGTGCGAATTCCATAGCGGTCGGCCCGCACCTCCCTGGCCAGTTTCGGCTCTTGGCCGAAGAGGGGGCCCAGCGACTGGGCGGCGATTTGCGATCGGATGCTTCGCCATCCGGCGATGTCGGACACCATGAAGTCGATGTCATCAGATCGGCGGTACTCGCCCAACTCCATGACAATCCGCGTTCCGCCTCCAAAGAAGCAGCGCGCGCCCATGAGGAAGCCAGGGTTCATCATCCGCAGGATGCGCATGACCTTGGTGTGACGGGGGCGTGTCCAATCAAGCATTGATCAACCCGTTGCCAAACTCGTTGGCAAGCGCTTGGATCAAAGCCGCCTCTTTCGGGTCAAGCGTGGCGTGCTCCACGAAGCGCCAGTACGCCTCGTACTTGCCGAACGCGACCTCCGGGTCGATCACCGGCGCCTTGGGCCCGTTCCAGCACAGGAGTCTGAGCTGCGGGTAGTCCCTTGTGTCGATTGGCCCCATTTCTGCGATTCCGCAATCACCTTGGGGTGCCGTGCTCCCTTAGCGGAGGCGCGCGGCAACCTCTGCCCGCAGGAGAGGGTTCCCAGCAGGCAAGTTCATTATGCCACGGGTTGGGAGGGCCAATCAGCCGCAGCCCTCCCGTCGAATTCAACGAATTGATGCTTACCGGGCGATGTGTGCGCATTCCGACACTCACGGCAGCACACGCCACAACACGCCCACGCAAGTTCACTTCAAGCCCGTTGACACGACTTCCCGGCCCTGTATAGTGCCGGGCTTTTCGGGGTCTTAAGTCATTTCCAATTTTTGGGGAGAGATAACATGCGAACGATGGTTGTGGGGTCGCTGCTGCTTGGCGCGGCCGTTTTTTCCGTGAGCGCCCATGCTCAGGATAGTGGGGCCAGTCAAGACAGCCGGGCCATGCTCGAGGAAATCGTCGTCACGGCACGGAAGGTTCAGGAATCGGCTCAGGAGGTGCCGGTTGCGATCACCGCCATCACCACGGAGCTTGAGCAGTCCAGCATTCGCAACCTGACGGACCTAAACGGTTACGCGCCCAACGTCGTCATCAACCGAGATGGCGGCCGCTCCAATGGGGCGAACATCAACATCCGCGGCATCAGCCCGACGCGTTCGGACGACAACTCCTTCGATGCGCCAATCGCGGTGATGATCGATGGCGTGCATCTTGGCTCCAACGCCGGCCAGATTCTTGAGAACTTCGACATCGAACGGGTCGAGGTTCTGCGTGGCCCTCAAGGCACCCTGTTCGGCAAGAACACCGTCGGTGGCGTTGTGAATGTCATTCGCAGCCGGCCAACCGGCGAGTTCGGCGGCCGGTTGAAGGTGACCGGCGGCGAGAACGGGCAACTGGAGTTGCGCGGCGTTCTGAACACATCGCTCGTGCCGGACGTCTTGGCCGCCAAGTTCTTCGTGACCCATATCGAGGAAGACGGCTACCAGAAGAACATCACCACCGGTGACGACCTCCCGATCAAGGACTACCAGAACTACGGAGCGACCTTGCTTTGGACGCCGAATGACCGTTTCGAGGCGACGCTGACGGCGGAGAGGTTCAAGGACCAAAGCCAGTTGAATGCCTACCAGACCAACTACAACCTTGCTCCCAATGTGGAAGTGCCGCCGACGGACAACCGGGAAAAGAACCTCGCGCTCGGCTCGCTGACCTGCACCCTCTTCCCAGATACGTGCAGAACCAGCTTGGATCGCCCGAAAGTCTCCGAGAACGACACGGACAACGATGCGGACCTCGAAACCGACGCCCTGACGCTCAACATGAGCTACGACCTCAACGACAACATGGTGCTGCGCTCCGTGACCGGCTACCGGGACATGACCGAGTGGCGCATCTACGACTTTGACGGGGCTTCCGCACCCTTCATCACCATCGAGCGCGACAACGAGTACGACCAGTTCAGCCAGGAACTCCGTCTTGAGGCGCAGTGGGACCGGCTCTCCGTGATTGCCGGCGCCTATTACTGGGACAGTGAATTCACTCAGGACTGGGTGACCGGCGGGCGGTTCTGGGCCACCCTGTTCGGCGGCGTGGCCTATAACCCTGCAGTCTGGCAGCTCTGCCAAGGCACAAACGGCTTGGACGGGGCCTTCGCGCCCATCGCCTGTGACCTTGGCTTGCCCAACGGGGTCGAGCCGGGCGGCGACGTCACGCAGATTCTGTACGAAACCCAGGAGACCACTTCGGTGGCCCTGTTCACGCAAGTGGAATACGACCTGACGGACCGGTTGGCAGTGCTGGCCGGCATTCGCTGGACGGAGGAGAAGAAGCACTTCATCGCGGGCCAAAGCTACCTGTCGAACGTTGAACGTCAGTGGGACAGGAACTTTCCCGGCTATGCCGACCTGAAGAACAAGTGGACGGAAGTGTCGCCCAAGCTCGGCGCCACCTACCGCTTCACCGATGACATCATGGTTTACGCCTCCTACTCCGAGGGCTTCCACTCCGGCGGATTCTTCGGCGTCAACCAGAACATCCGGGACTTTGAGCGCGACCAGTACGATCCTGAATTCGCCGAAAGCTGGGAAGTGGGCCTGAAGAGCACTTGGCTGGACAACCGGCTGCGGTTCAACCTGAGCGGTTTCCTCAACGACTTCACCGACAAGCAGGAATCCTTCATCAAGCTCGACAACGACACTAGGACCGTTGCCACGGTATTCGAGAATGCGGCCAGCGTCACCTACAAGGGGGTCGAGGCGGAGGTTGTGTTCGCCGCGACGGAGAACCTGCGCCTGTTCCTCAACTACGGCCTGCTTGATGCCGAGTACGATGAGTTCAACATTGACATCACGCCCACCGATGACATTGACAACGTCGTCGATGCCTCCTTCCTCACGCCCAGAAATGCGCCGGAATTCACATTGGGCTTGGGATTCAACTTCAACTATCAAATCGGGCCGGGAGAGCTTGAGGTCTTTGCCAAGTGGTCCGGGCGGGGCGACCAGGAAACCGACGTCCTGAATCTGTCCTCTGGCCGATTGGCCGGTGGTGAGAACGACGACCTGAGCGCGACGATCGGCTATCGCATGGATCGCTGGAGCTTTACCGTATTCGGCACCAACCTGACCGACGAACGCTGGGAAGTGCCGATCGTGCTCGGTGGCAGCAACACGTCGGCGGCGCTGTTCATCGTTGGCAATACCAACCGTCCTCGTCACATCGGAGTGGAAGTCGGATACGACTTCTAGGTCCAAAGCCCGGCGCAAAGCCGGGCTTTCGCTGGCCTTTGCGTACGCCGCCGCGACTTGTGCAGGTCTTGTTCACGTCGCGGTGTCCGTACGCCCCCCACCTTACTTGGCATCCTTCCCTCGAAATTGCGGTTGACTAGCCGCACGAAAGCTGCTAATTGATGGCAGCTACCGGGTCCGGCAGCGTATCGGGAAGTTGGCGCCATATCCGGCCCAATCAGAATCATGGGGAGGATTTTTTCGATGAAAATCAAAGTGTTAGGTTCCGTCCTTGGCACGGCACCGCTAGCCCGACTTCGACAACTCAGCGTATTTTAGCGCGTAAGCCATTGATTTTTGG
>JAPPIX010000235.1 GCA_028820495.1 Gammaproteobacteria bacterium | reverse complement strand
ATGCGCACACCATAGGGGCGCCTCACTATGAAGTCAAGGGGGGCGAGTAGTTACGGCGAGCCTTTTTTGTCCAGTCAACGCACTGCCACGCCGTGGGTCATGTAGGCCATTGGCCTAGGGCCGGGGATGTAGCCGGTGCGCTTCTCCGCCAAGCCGAAGCCGGCGTCCTCAAGCAGCCGGGCCGGCTGCCGGGTGAGGTGGCAGCCGCCGCCGATGATCTTCCACACCGGCTCGATGGCTCGCTGCCAGCGCACCACCCGCGGCTCTGGCGCGAGACCGTGCTCAATGAAGTAGAAGCGTCCGCCGGGCTTGAGCACCCGGTGCATCTCCTGGAGCGCTTGGCTGACGTTGGGGATGCTGCATAGGGTCCAAGTGCAGACGATGCTGTCGAACTGGCCGTCGTCGGCGGGAATGTCCTCACCGGAGGCTTGCAGGATGCTCACCTCTGCATCAATGGCGGCAGCGCGGCGGCTTGCCATGGCGGTGAGTTCCGGTGCGGGGTCGAGGCCGGTGACCGTGCTGGCGTCTCGATAGTGGCTTAAGTTGTGGCCGCTGCCGACGCCGATTTCCAGCACGTTGCCCTCGGCCCTGGGCACGTACTCGGCCCGCAGTTCGGTCATGGGCTGCTGCCCGCAGGCCAGATCGATGAGTTTCGGGAGAACGTATTTGGCGTACAGGCCCATGGCACGATCGATCCAGTTCAGTTCAAGGTGCTGACTGGTGCGGATTGAGCCCCGCGAATCAGTCGCCCCGGTAGGGTGCCGGTGGCTTCGCCGTTCTCGAACGTCGGCTGCCCGGCCTTGATGGTCATTCGGTAGCCGTCGGCCTTTTGCACCAGCCGCTTGCCGCCGGCGGGCAGGTCGTAAACCATCTTCGGCGGCTGCAGTTGCAGGGCGTCGTAGTCGATCAGGTTGAAGTCGGCCTTGTAGCCGGGCCCCACGAGGCCGCGGTCGTTCAACCCATAAACCTGGGCCGCATCCTGGGTGAGCTTGTGCACCACGAACGGCAGGGGCAGGCGTGGCCCGCGTTGCCGGTCACGGCTGAAGTAGCTCAGCATGTAGGTCGGCACGCTGGCATCCACCAGCACGCCGCAATGGGCGCCGCCGTCGGAGAGCCCGAAAACGCTTTGCGGGTGCTCGATGACCCGCCGTTGGCCCTCCAGATCACCCTCGTAGATGCCGAACAGAACCAGTAGCGGCACGCCGTCAGCCAAGCAGTCCATCATCACCTCGACCGGAGAGACACCCTGCGCCCTCGCCACTGCCGCCACGCTGTCCTCGGGGCCGGGTTCGTAGGTCAGGGCGGCATCGAGGATGTAAATGCGCTCGTGGTCGTTCATGAAGCGCACGGCGTCGGGATTGCGCGGCAGGATGGGCGGTTCGCGGAGCACCCGTTCACGGAAGTCCGGATCCTTCAGGCGGGCTTTGCGTTCGGCTAGGGGCCGCCCGTGGATTTCTCGATAAGCCGGGAACTGGCGCATGGGGTTGATGGTGCCCTCGAGCGTCATCAGGATCGAGGCAGGACGGGCGCCGACCTGGGGCCGCAGCTTGAACCCCTCCGCGTTCAGCTTCTCCGCCAATTTCCAGACTGGCCCGAGCACTGGCCCCAGGCCGGGGGCCACCAAGGGCGTGACGGTGCAGCCAGTGGTGCGGGTGATGTGCTCGATCCAAGCCAGTTCCTCTGGATCGTTCAAGCGGTCGGAAACGAACTCCATGGCGCCGAAGCCGAGGCCGGCGAAGGCGCTGCCGATGGTGCGCATCTCCTCTCCCGAAGCGCGGGTTCCGGGCACTAGGTTGCCGGCTTTGTCGATGTGCCCGTAGAAACGGGAGGTGGTGAAGCCGAGGGCGCCGGCCTCCAAGGCGCCGCGGGTGATGCTGCGCATCTCGGCCATGTCTTCCGGCGTGGCGTCGTCGTAGCAACGCTCGCCCATCACGTAATGGCGGATGGCGACATGGGGCGCTTGGGCTCCGACGTCCACCGCATAGGGGGTGTCGATGCGGTCAAGGTACTCGGAGAAGGACTCCCATCCCCACGGGATGCCGTCGTGCAGCGCCGTGCCGGGGATGTCCTCGACGCTCTCCATCAATTCGATCAACTCGCCTTCGGTGCCCGGCCGCACCGGGGCGAAGCCGACGCCGCAATTGCCCATCACGATGGAAGTGACGCCATGCCAGCAACTCGGCGTCACCTGCTTGTCCCAACAAACCTGGCCGTCGTAGTGGGTGTGGATGTCCACGAAGCCGGGGGTCAGCAGGTCGCCTTGGGCATCAATGACCCGCTTGGCCTTGGCTGGACTGCCGCCGGCGGCCGTGACTTCGGTGATGGTGCCGCGGTCGGCGACCACGTCGGCGCTGACCGCCTCGGCACCGGAGCCGTCGATGAGGGTGGCGTTCTTGATGATGAGATCGTGCATGGCCCGAAGGATCCTAGGTGAAGATTTCCAAGGGAGATATTAGCGAAATGTGAAATTCGGCGTTCGCTTTTCAACAAAGGCGCTGATGGCTTCCTTGGCGTCTTCGCTTTGCCCCGAAAGAACCAGGTGCTGGGCTTCCATCGCCAGCGACTCGCGCAGCCCCTGCAGCGCGCCGCGATTGAGGTTGCGTTTCATGAGGCGCAAGGCGGTGGCAGGGCCGTTGGCGATTCGCTTGGCGTAGGCGTGGGCGTCCTCACGGAAGGTGGCGGCGGGAAACACGCCATTGACCAGCCCCAACCGCAAGCACTCCTCGGCGCCGACGCGTTCGGATAGGAACATCAGCTCCTTCGCCTTGGCTTGGCCGACGAGGCGGTTGAGGAACCAACTTGATCCGTAGTCGCCGGACAGCCCGATGTTGACGAAGGCGGTGGTGAGGAAAGCGGTGTCGGCAGCTAGGCGGAGGTCGCAGGCCAGCGCGATGGACAGGCCGGCCCCGGCCGCCGGGCCGGGCAGCGCCGCGATGGTGGGCTTGGCCAATTCATAGAGTCGCAAGGTCAGCGCCTCCTGCTTGCGCGTCAACTCCGCGACCCGCTCATCCTGGGTGCGTTTGACGGTTGGCGTTGTGCTGCCCATTTCGGTGACGTCGCCGCCGGCGCAGAAGGCCTTGCCCGCCCCGGTGATGACGACGCAGCCAACCGTGGGGTCGGCTTCGAGGCGCAGCAGCACTTCGCGCAGCGCGGGCGTAAGGATGTCGCCGAGCGCATTGCGCTTCTCCGGTTTGTTCAGCGTCACCGTCGCCACCCGGTCGCGCAATTCGCAAAGCAGTTCGTCGGTGCCTGTGTCGATGCGCATGTCAGTAGGTCCTCACGGAAACCAAAGCTGGCGCACTTCGTCGTCGAACTTTGTGGTTACGCGGCGTTCGGCGTCGAGCAGCAGCACCGGGCGGTCATCGAGGTTGTGGGCCGGCCACTCGGGTTCGCCCGGTGCGCTGGGGATGCCGGTGCGTGCGAAGTTGACCCAGTAGGCGCGCATGGCGGGGCCGAGGTCCGCAGGCGCGCCGCTGCCGGCGAAGCGCTGCATGGCCGGCAGGTGGTCGATCCAGTCCCACAGGAAGCACAGTTCGATGGCGTGGGTGGCGCGCAAGCCCTTGACGTCGCTTTCCCAGGTACATATCCAATTCCAGCAAGTGGCACCCGTGCTGGCGGCCGCGTCCAGGATGCGGAGCATGGAATTGCGAAACATGGTGTCGGCGAGGGCGTACACCAGCTTGCGCGTTGGCGTCGCGTCTGGGGCGAAGCGCTCATAGGCGGCCAGCGCCTTTTGGCCATCGACCCCGGCAGCTTCGAACAGCGCGGCGGCGCTGGCCTCGTCATGCTCCTGAAAGCCCACCGTGGTCGGGAACAGGGTGCCCTCGTGGCGGCAGCCGCCGCCGAGGAAGGGCACGTTGGTCTTGCCCTTGGCGGCAACCGTCTCGGCGATCGGCGCCGGGATCAGGTCGCCGTCGATGGCGGGGGAGAAGCTTACGTTATCCGCCGTGCGCAGGCCGAGGCTGGGCTTGAATGCGTTCGGATTGCTCATGTCCGGCAACGCCAACGCGGCGAGGGCGTCGATGGGCGCGTTTTGCAGGGTGTCCAAGCCGTTCTTGTCCGGATCGCCGCCTAGGCGGCGGATGCACTGGTTGGTGAATTCGATGTGCCCTTGGCCCACGGGAATCAGGTCCACGTGGGGGCTGTGGACGATGGCCTTGTGGAACAGGCCATCGGCGCGCGGGCAGCCGAGCAGCATGGCGGTGGCGGTGCCGCCGGCGGACTCCCCGAAAATCAGCACGTTGTTCGGGTCGCCGCCGAAGGCGGCGATGTTGTCTCGATTCCACTCCAAGGCGCAGATCTGGTCGAGTATCCCGTTGTTGACCGAGGCGCCGAGCGCCGGGTCGAGATGGCCGACGTGCATGAAGCCGGGGGCACCCATGCGGTAGTTGATGGTGACCACCACCACGTCGTGCTCGCGCACGAACGCGGCGCCGTCATACACCCGGCCGGACCCGAGAACGTAGCCGCCGCCGTGAATCCAGAACAGCACCGGGCGGCACGCGTCGTCCGCCGCTGGGGTGTAAACGTTCACGAACAGGCAGTCCTCGTCCGTCGGCTCAACCGGCAACTGCAGTTCCGAGCCGAAAGCGGTGAAATCCGGCTGCGGGGCGGAGGGGCCAAACTCGGTGGCGTCGTAAACGCCGGACCAAGGCGTCACGGGCACTGGAGGGCGGTAGCGCATCTCGCCGACCGGCGCTTGGGCGTAGCGCAGGCCACGGAAAGCCAGGTAGCCGTCTTCCGCTTGGCCCCGAACGGCGCCCAAGGGCGTGTCAATAGTGGTCATGGCGTCTCCTCGGCTCGTATGGTCACAAGTAATTGGCCGTTCTCCACTTGGTCGCCGGCCGTCACGTGCAGCGCCTCGATGGTGCCGTCCCTTGGCGCGGTGATGCGGTGCTCCATCTTCATCGCTTCGAGAATCAGCAGCAGTTGCCCTTTCTGGACCGCGTCGCCGGCAGCGACCGCGGTGGAAAGCACCGCGCCTGGCATGGGAGCGGCCAAGCCACCGCCTTGGTCTTCCCCGGCAGGGTCCGGGTAGCGCGGCAGTTGCGTCACGGTCAGGCCCGCGGAGCGGCCTTGCACGAACCAATCGTCGCCTTGGGGCTGCACCCTGAACCTGAGGCGCTTGCCGTCGATGGCGACCTCCACGCGCCCAGAGCCGCAAGCATGGGCTTCGACCAGCATCTCATCGCCGCCGTCGGCGATCATGCGGAACTTGCCGTCGCGGCGGGACTGGTATTCGAGATTCAGCGTTTCGCCGCCGATGTCGAAGGCCAGCTTTTGCCAAGGCATGGTGGAGTTGCGCCAGCCGCTCGGCACTCGGCGGCTGATGCGGGCGCGGGCGCGGCGGCGTGCTTGACCCTCCAAGGCCGCGGCCACCGCCGCTTCGATGCGCTCGGTGCCGGAGATCGCCCGGCGGCGAGGCGGATTCACCCGCTCAATGAAGTCGGTGGTGGTGTCGCCGGCTAGGAATTCCGGGGTGCGCAGGGTGGCGACCAGAAAGTCGCGGTTGGTGGTCAGGCCGTGAATCTCCGTGGCCTCCAAGGCCCTGGCCAGCCGCCCGGCCGCCTCCCGGCGGGTGAGGCCGTGGGCGGTGACCTTGGCGATCATGGGATCGAACTCGATGCTGATCTCGCTGCCGGACTCCACACCGGAATCGTAGCGGGCTTGGCCCGCCTCGGCGGGCCGCCAGACGGCGACCGTGCCGGGCGCGGGCAGGAAGTTGCGTTCCGGGTTTTCGGCGTAGAGGCGGGCTTCGATGGCCCAGCCGTTGATGGCGAGGTCGTCCTGGGTGAACGACAGCGGCTCCCCTTCGGCGATGCGGACCTGCTCGCGCACCAAATCGTGGCCAATGATCTCCTCGGTGACTGGGTGCTCCACCTGTAGCCTGGCGTTGACCTCCAGAAAGAAGAAGTCATCGTCCTGCACCAGAAACTCCACGGTGCCAGCCGATGAATAGCCGAGTTTCCGGGCCGCGGCGATGGCCGCTTCGCCGAGGCGTTGCCGCAGCCCTGGCGTGACTGCCGGGGAGGGCGCCTCCTCGATCACCTTCTGGTGGCGGCGCTGAATGGAGCATTCCCGTTCAAAGCAATGGACGAGATTGCCGTGCCGGTCGCCGAGAATCTGCATCTCCACATGGCGGGCGTGATCCAGCCACTTCTCCAAAAAGAGCGTGTCGTCGCCGAAGGCGGCGCCGGATTCCCGCCGCGCCCCGGCGATGGCGGCTTCGAGGCCGGACTCGTCCTCCACCACGCGCATCCCGCGTCCACCGCCGCCAGCCGCCGCCTTAACGAGCACCGGATAGCCGATTTGCCGAGCGGCCTCGGCGGGTTCGGTGGCATCGGTGATCTCGATGGCGTTCAGCGTTGGCACACCGGCCTCCTGCATCAGCGCCTTGGCGGACAACTTGTCGCCCATCAGTCCGATGACTTCCGGAGCGGGACCCAGCCACTTCAGCCCGGCATCGATCACCGCTTGGGCGAAAGCCTGATTTTCGGACAGAAAACCGTAACCCGGATGCACGGCGTCGGCGCCGGAGCGACGGCAGGCGCCGATCACCTTGTCCACGTCAAGATAGGTTTGCCGGGCGGTGCGCCCGTTCAGGGCGATGGCGCTGCCCGCCTCCTTCACGAAGGGCGCGTTCGCATCGCCGTCGGCATACACGGCCACGGTGTCGATGCCCATGTCGTGGGCGGTGCGCAGGATGCGGCGGGCGATCTCGCCGCGGTTGGCAATGAGCAGCCTGGTGATGGGCTCGATCTTCACATCCGCCATGTGCCGAACTCCTTGGTGCCTTCCACTTTGTTGTTGTAGGCGGCCGACAGCGACAGGGCAATGACGATGCGTGTGTCGCGCGGATCGATCATGCCGTCGTCGGAGACCCGGGAGGTGGCGAACAGGCCCTTGGAACGCTCCTCGGCCCAGTGCTCGGCGATGGCCGCCCGCTTGGCGTCGGCCTCCTCGTCGAACTCGATGCCCCGGCGCTTGGCGGCGGCGCGCCCGACGATGCTCATGACGCCCGCCATCTGCTTGGGGCCCATCACGGCGATCTTGGCAAAGGGCCAGATGTAGGTGAACCGCGGCCCGAAGGCACGCCCGCTCATGCCGTAGTTGCCGGCCCCGTAGGAGGATGCGGTGATGATGCTGATGTGCGGCACCGTGGAGTTGGACACGGCGTTGATCATCTTCGAGCCATTCTTGGTGATGCCGCCCTGCTCGAAGTCGGTGCCGACGATGTAGCCGGTGATGTTGTGCAGGAACAGCAGCGGCACGTCGATCTGGTTGCACAGTTGGATGAACTGGGCGGCCTTCTCCGCCGACTCCGAAAACAAGGCGCCGTTGTTGCCCAAAATGCCGAGCGGATAGCCATGCACCCGCGCCCAGCCGCAGACTAGGGTGGGTCCATAGAGGGGCTTGAACTCCTCGAAGTAGGAGGCATCGACGATGCGGGCGATGACCTCGCGCATGTCGAACGGCGCGCGCAGGTCCTTGGAGACTAGGCCGAGCAGGTCTTCCGGGTCGTGCTTGGGCTCCTCGAAGTCGGCCTCCGGCTCCGGCCCCAATTTGCGCCAGTTCAGGTGGGCAACCACTTCCCGGCACATGCGGATGCCGTCCATTTCGTCGCGGGCCAGGTAGTCGCCCAAGCCGGAAATGCGGGTGTGCATGTCGGCGCCGCCCAGGCTTTCCTCGTCGGCGTCCTCGCCGGTGGCCATCTTCACCAAGGGTGGTCCGCCGAGAAACACCCGGGACTGGTTCTTGATGAAGATGTTGTAGTCGCTCATGCCGGGTTGGTAGGCCCCTCCGGCGGTGGAGGCGCCGAACACCAGGGAGATGGTGGGGATGCGCAGCTTCGAGAGTTCGGTGATCTCGTAGAACAGCCGCCCGGACTCTGCGAAGTGCTCGATCTCCCGCTGGATGGCCGCCTCCGGGTCGCCGTCGGCCTGGCCGCGCAGGTCCGCGCCGGCTGACTCCACGAACTGCACGTAGGGCATGCGGTTTTCGCGGGCGATTTGCAGCCCCCGCATCAGCTTCTTGGCGTTAAAGGCGTTGAACGCGCCGGCCCTCACCGAGGGGTCATGGCCGAGGATGACGCACTCCACGTCCTCGATGACGCCGACACCGACCACGAATCCGGAGCCGATGGTGAACGGCGAGCGCCAAGCCGCCAGCGGGCTGATCTCCAGGAAGGGGGAGTCCCGGTCGAGAACCGCGGCGATGCGTTCGCGGATGGGCATTTTGCCCCGCGAGGCGAGCCGCGCCATCGCCTCTGGGCCGCCGCCCTTGGCGGCTTCGTCGAGCAGCGACTGAATCTCGTCGAGCGCCTCAAGCATCTCCGCCTTGTTCTGCTGAAAGGCCGCATCGCGGGTGTCCAGCCTCGTCTCCAGCACGGGCATGCATATCCTCCCCGGGAAAGTTAGTTCTTGGAAAAGCGCGTAAACTAACAGATATCGGGCCAATCAATAAGGTTGCGCGACCTGACGGTCGCGTATGGAGTTTCGCGTGCGCGAAACTCCCCGCATGGTGTTTACCGCCGCCATCGCCGCCGCCGGTGCCCCCGCCCGCCCTTGGCTCTGCGGCGCTTCTTCAGCGGTGCCATCCGCCTTGCGTTGAAATGCCTAGGCCGCGTGCGCCTGTCTTCCGTTGCTAGTGGCGTGGCCGTTTCGGTCATGGCTTGCTCAGCCGGGTCCTTCAGCAGTTCCGCCTTGGCTGCCTCGTCAAGGGGCTGGGGGATGAGTTGATGGGATGGTTGGGTGGTTGAAATCGCCATGAAGGATGCTCCTCATTCCTGTGTGGTTGGGTGCATCCATCCTTCCCGCCGGGCAAGCAGTCCGCTAGTGGAAATCTCTGCAGTGCTTGTAGGAAATTGTCCCGGCGTAGGTTGAAAAAGCCGGATTTAGGGGTTCCGGCTCAGTATTTTCCCGGATAGGTGCCAAGAATCGGGCCGTGCGGTTCATAGCCCATGAGTTGGCGAATGCGTTCCGGGTAGCTGTCTGCCACCTCACGGGGAATGGCGAGGTAGTGGTTCTCCTCCTGGCGCAGCCAACCGAGGGAGTAGGTGTTGATCAAGCCCATGCGCGGTGCGTCGGAGTTGTTTGCGCCGCCGCCGTGCAGCACGGAGCCCAAGTAGAGCAGGAGCGAGCCCTTGGCCATCACCGCCTGCACCGTGTGCTCCGTCCGGGTGCTGACGCTGCGTGGTGGGCCATGGTGGGAACCGGGCAGTACGTGCGTCGCCCCGTTTTCGGCGGTGAAGTCGTCCAGTGCCCACATGGCGCTCACCTGCAGTTCCATGCCTTGAATGCTCAAGGGGTAGATGCCGTCGTCACGATGCAGAACTTGGGCCGCTTCGCCGGGCAGGATTTCGATGCCGGTGCAGCTTCCGATCCGGTAGTTGATGCAGTGCGGCAATAGGATTTGATCGACGACGCCAAGCGTGAACGCATCGCCAATGAGTTCCGCCGAGGCGCGCGAGCGAGCCAGGATTTCGCTCAGCCTCAAGGTCTTGTAGCCCTCGAAATCCGCGTAGTAGGCATCCCCCACCGCGTCGAAGTGGGGCCGCAGTTCCTGGGCGACCCGGTCGGCGAGGGCATCGGATGCGCAGTTCTCGACGATTGCCGCCCCGGCCGCGTTCAACGCCTCGGCCACATCCCGGCTGTCATCCTGGCTTGAAAAACGGCTGATGCGCCGGGTCTTGCCATGGGCGGCGTCAAGCAGCAGGCTGAGCTGCATGGCGTGGTTTTGGCTGCCGCTCAAGTGCAGGCGTCCCTGGTAGTAGGCTTGGGCTGGGTCGGTGCGGCCGGCGCAGATCGCTGCCAAAACTTCGGTGGTGGTGGTCAGGACCGTGTCAGCAGGCGCATCCTTGCGGCAAACCTCCGAACCGTTGATCCACACCACGCCATCCGGCCCCAAGTCGAACTTGAGCGGCGCATCCAATCCTTCCGCAGCCAAGGACTGCCTTAGCGTCTCGACCAGCTCATCGACTTGGGCACCCACGCGGAATCTCCATCCGTTCCATCCCGCTGACTGGCCGTGCTAGGCTGATTGACCATGCCCGTTCCGGCCAGCCGTCCATCGCACTATTCTATGGCATCCATCCGTGCCTGATTACGACGCCATCATCATCGGTGCCGGCCACAACGGCTTGACCTGCGCGGGCTACCTGGCGCGGGCGGGCGTAAAGGTCAGGGTCTTGGAGCGCCGCCCGGTGGTAGGCGGGGCGGCGGTCACCGAGGAGTTTCATCCGGGCTTTCGCAACTCCGTTTACGCCTATGCGGTCAGCCTCCTGCATCCGGAGGTGATTCGCGATCTGGACCTTTACCGCCACGGACTGGAAATCCTTGAAAGGCCCGCCGGCACCTTGAGCCTGCTAGACGGCGATCAGTTGCTGCTCTCCCGCGATGCGCAAAAGGCGCAGCGGGAAGTGGCGCGGTTTTCCGCCCGCGACGCCGAGCGCTTAAGCGAGTACGAGGAGCGCATCGGCGCGGTGGCGCTGACGTTGCGCGAACTGGCCTTGAGTGCGCCCCCGGATTTCGGCGGTGGTTGGCGCAATGTCCTGCGGCTGCTGCAGACCGGCAACCGGTTGCGCAAGCTTGGTCGCGCCCAGCGCATCGACTTGGCGGAGTTGATGACCAAGTCACTTGGCGACTACCTCGATAGCTGGTTCGAGTCCGACCCGCTCAAGGGCATTCTTGGCCTGGAATGCGCGATCGGCAATTTCGTCGATCCCTATCAGGGCGGAACGGCCTATGTGCTGCTGCATCATGCGTTCGGCGAGGTCAACGGCCGCGTCGGCGCCTGGGGGCACGCCAAGGGCGGCATGGGCGCGATTTCCCAGGCGATGGCCGCATTTGCCGAGAGCCATGGCGCGGACATCGAGACTTCGGCGCCAGTGAGGGAGATCCTGGTGCAGGCGGGGCGCGCCTGCGGCGTGGTCACCGAAGACGGGGAGCGGATCAGCGCCCGCGCCGTCGCCGGGAACCTGCATCCGCAGCGGCTGCTCACGGAGTTGTTGGATCCGGCGTTGCTGCCTGCGGACACTCGGCGGCGCATCGACGCCTACCGCAGCCACTCCGCCACTTTTCGCATGAACGTGGCGCTCAGCGAATTGCCACGCTTTGCCGGCATGGCTGACCAGCCGGTGGACGTCTTCTCCGGGGCGATCGAAATCTGTCCGTCGCTCGGCTACATGCGCGACGCCTACGCAACGGCCCGCTCAAAGGGTTGGTCGCAACGCCCCATCATTTCCCTATGGCTGCCCTCGACCCAGGATCGGACGCTGGCGCCGGAGGGCGGACACGTGGCCAGCCTGTTCTGTCAGCATTTCCAGCGCCACCTGCCGGATGGACGCTCTTGGGATGGGGTTCGCGAAGCGGTGGCCGATCAGGTCATCGACGCCGTCAATCGCCATGCTCCAAACTTCAAATCGTCGATCCTCGGCCGTCAAATCAAGTCGCCGCTGGACATTGAGCGCGACCTTGGGATGGTGGGCGGCGACATCTTTCATGGCGCCCTGCACTTGGACCAGCTCTTTTCGTTGCGCCCCGTGGCGGGTTGGGCGGACTATCGGATGCCTGTAAAGGACTTGTATCTCTGCGGTTCCGGGGCCCATCCGGGCGGCGGCGTAAGCGGCTTGCCGGGACGCAACGCGGCTAAGGCGATGCTACGCGATTTGCGTTGATCCGGCGCAGGGATTGTGTCGCTGGCCGCGCTGCCAATCACGCTGCCAGGCGCAGCAACTGAATCGGCAATGGCATCACCCGAACGCCGTTGATTTCACCTGTTTGGCGGCTTTTGCTCCAGATCTCTCCATTGCCGTAGCGGGCTATCTGCTTCAACGCCTTGGGGCGTAGTTGGCTGGTCCATTTGATCTCAACGGGCCAGAATCGACCGTCGCGCACGTATGCGATGTCCACCTCCGCTTGAGCCTTGATGTAGTAGGTTGGATGGAATCGGTGAAAGTGGCTCGCAACACAGGCCTCCACGATTTTCGACTCCCACACCGGATCTCCCAGCGCGGCCAGAATCTGTTGCTCGAAGGGGTCCGTCTCGGACGTTAGCCAAGCGCGAACGGCGTGCAGGATGAAGGGATCGCTGAATACGAGTTTTTTGGCCTTCTTGGGGGCGGGTGCGAGCTTATCCTCGATCAGGGCTGGCAAGACATGAACCGCGTCCATGCGCTCCAGCAACGCCACGTAGTCCGCCACGGTTCTCGGGTGGTCGATGGAGAGGTCCTGCGCTAACGCGTTCCACGTAACCTGGGTGGCGTATCGCTTGACGATGGCGGCCAGCACTTCCCGGAGGTACGGCTCCCGGCGGCCGCGCTTGATCACGTCGCCGCGAATCCAGTCAGAGTAGGTTGCCAGAGTGCTCCTGCGTATCGTGCCGTGCAGCGCAAGATCGTTAATGCCCGTTAGGTATCCACCGTGGATGAGATACCGGGAAAACGTTGCAAAGACGGACTCGATCAGGTCGTCCGAAATGGACTGGGGATCGTCCAGATGGCCGTTTAACCTGTCCATCCCGCCTTCAAGGGTGAGGTATTCCCTGAAAGATAGGGGGTGGAGATGGAAATCTGCCATGTCCGCCGTGCCCCGCCTACCAGGAAACCGCATTTTGGCATCCTGGATGAACCCGAGGTCCGAACCCGTGACCATCAGCACCGTTCGTTCGAGCAATCCGGCGTCGGCGGCATATTTGACGGCTTTGTCCCAATCGCGAATGTAGGTGACTTCATCGACGATCAAGTAGTTCAGCCCGGTGTTGGGCGCTGTGGCCAGTTGTTGTTCCACGTGCAGCAATAGACTGTGGTGATCGTCGATCAATTCACCGGAAAAGTAGGCGATGGATTCAGGAGGTGCGCCGCTGCCCAGAAGTTCGGCCATCCACTGCTTCAGCAGCGTGGACTTGCCCGTCTGACGACCACCGCCGAGGCTGTAGATCCCGGGCGTGGAGGTTGGCAGGCTGTCCAGCAAGGATGAGCGATGTTGATAGTGGCAATCCGCCAGATGCCTCAGTTGCGGATCGGTTTCGACAAAGCGCCGCGCATCGTTTAGGTGGCTGTTGTGCGGGAGAAATCTTGGATCCATGGTGGCTGGCAAGGCTCGGCAAATTTATGCACTATACAATATCTAAATTTGGATAACTGTCAATGATTAAATCCATAAATTCTCGGCATTCAGATCCAGCTCCGCTTGGACATTGGTTTCGGAGCAGCTTCGACGTGCGCCGGTGGGTAGTAAGCGCATTTGCGTTGCATCGAACTCAGGTTCACTATTCCTCGCCCTCGACTTTCAGTCCTTGAAATCTCACCACGCCTAACAAAGGAGAAAACCAATGACCGACTATCCCCTGCCCAATGTGTCCAACGACTTGAGCGGCCGAGTGGCCCTCGTCACCGGCGCATCCTCCGGCCTTGGACGCCGCTTTGCGGAGGTCATAGCCGCCAGCGGCGCCAAGGTGGCGGTGACGGCGCGCCGCGCGGACCGGCTCGAAGCCTTGGCAGAGGAAATCCGCAACGCGGGCGGTGTGGCGGAGCCGATCGCCCTGGACATGCAGGACAACGAATCGATCATGAACTGCGTGGCCAAGGCGGAGGCAGCGCTCGGCACCATCGACATTCTCATCAACAACGCCGGCATCCCGGACGCGCAGCGGGCGCACAAGATGTCCTTGGAACTCATTGACGCCGTGTTTGACACCAACCTACGCGGCCCCTACATCCTTTCCTGCGAAGTGGCGCGTCGGCTCATCGCCGCCAAGATGCCGGGACGGATGGTGAACATCTCCTCCGTCGGGGGATTCAACTACAACAACAACGGCGCTGCCCTCTACTCGATCACCAAGTCGGCGATCGTGCGCATGACCGAGTGCCTAGCGGTCGAGTGGGCGCGCTTCAACATCAACGTCAACGCCATCGCGCCGGGCGCCTTCTCTTCGGAAATGATGGACGGCATGCTGGAGCGCATGGGCGACATCAGCCAGTTCTTCCCGCGCAAGCGCATCTGCGACCCGGCGCAGATGGACAGTACGTTGCTCTACTTCCTGTCCCCAGCCTCGGAGGCGGTGACCGGCACCTACATCAAGATCGACGACGGCCAGGG
>JAPPIX010000237.1 GCA_028820495.1 Gammaproteobacteria bacterium | reverse complement strand
CGCGCAGACCTCAGTTGCGATGGGGCCGTCGTCTGCGTCCCCCACACCATCGGCATCGGTGTCGGCGGCGCCTTGGTAGGTGAAGCGAACGCCCGCCCAACGCTCCAGGGCGAGCGCGCAGGCCACCAGATCCCCTTGGGCTTCGCTGCGGTAGGCTCGGTGCGAGTAGGCGTTCAGCGCCGGCAGGCCCAACGCCGCCAGCACGGCCAGGATCACCACGGCCACCAGAACTTCGATGAGCGTCAGCCCGTTGAATCGCCACATCAAGCGCATCTCCTGCACAGACGCGCCCTACCCTAGGCCAAGATTCAGCTTTGCTCAGCCCGTATCCGACGAACGGCACCAACGGGCCGACAAACGGGCGGTTCCGAGCACACGCCCGCGCAGGCCCGCGATACCATTTGATCGCAGTTCAGTGGAGCTAAATCAACTCAGACGGTCGCATGGGACCTGTGGGATTGGCTTGATTGCCGGTGGGAGCGTTGACCGCCGCCATTCGCGCATTCGGGCGCTCTTGGAGCGTGGCCCCCGGCAGGGCATCGGGGGATAGACCCGAAAGCCCTACCGGAGGAGTGAGGAAGAGACTAACGACCTCTACGCCCTATTATGGGCATCCTCGCTCACGCTAGCAAGCGTCGGCTGGCCACCGCTCCGGGACGGCCACCCGAGCGCAACCTGCCCGTTTGCCCGCCCACCGATTGCGTCACGCCGACGCTGGCCGGAACTCAACATCGGTCATTTGCCAGCCCGCGCCGAAGGCGAAGCGCGGGCGTCGCGGATCATGCACGCAATCCATAGCCCGGCGCCGCAGGTCAGCGCGGCATCGGCGAGATTGAAGGCCGGGAAGTACCAGGATCCGTAGTGGAACAAAAGGAAGTCCACGACGTAGCCGCTGGTGAGGCGGTCGATCATGTTGCCCAGCGCGCCACCTAGAATCAGTCCGTAGGCTAAGCCTTGGGGCCAATCGCCCACGCGCAACCGCCGCAGTTCATAGACGATGAAGACCGAGAAGCCGCCGGCCAAGGCAACAAAGAACCAACGCTGCCAACCGCCCAGCCCGGACATGATCGAAAACGCAGCGCCGTCGTTGTGCCAAAGCACCCAGCTGAAGAAGGGCAGCACGGCAACCCGCTCGCCCAGGGCAAGTGCGGCGCTCGCCAACCACTTCGTACCTTGGTCGAGCGCCATCACCAACCCAGCGACGGCCATCCACTTGAAGGCCTTCATGGCTTGCTCGCCCGTCTGGACTCCGCAGTCACCTCAGTGGTTGCCCGCGCGGTCGTAGCGGAACCAAGCGCGGGCTGCCTCAATGTCGTAGCCGATTTGCGCCTTGAGCGCCTCGATGGATTCAAAGGCCCGCTCGTCGCGAATCTTGTGCTTGAAGGTCACTGTTAGCAGCCGTCCGTAGATGTCCTCATCGAAGTCGAAGACATGAACCTCCAGCAAAGGCTCCTTGCCGTCCACGGTGGGGCGAATGCCGATGTTGGCGATGCCCTGACAGGGGCGGTCGAGGCCCGCGTCCACGGTGACCGCGAAGACGCCCTCCAAGGCGGCGCGGTACCGCTGCAGGCGGATGTTGGCCGTCGGCACACCCAATTGACGACCGAGTTGGCGTCCGTACACCACCCGGCCCATGATGAAGTAGGGATGGCCGAGCAGCTTTTCCGCCAAGCGCAGGTCGCCCTCCGACAGCGCTTGGCGCACCCGGCTGCTGGAGACCCGGTCGTGTCCCAAGGTAAGTGTGCCGAGGAGGCTGACTTCGTAGCCGAAGCGGTCGCCGGCCTCCTTGAGCATGGCGTAGTCACCGGTTCGGCCCTTGCCGAAACGGAAATCATCGCCCACCACGACATAGGCGGCACCTAGCAGGCCATGCAGGAAGTCGTCCACCACCCACTCGGCGGGCGTGCTGCTGGTGCGGGCATTGAACGGCAGGCACAGCACCCGGTCGAGCCCGGTGTGCCTGAGCAGGGTGATTTTCTCCCGAAAACGGGTCAGGCGAGCGGGCACCGCCGCCTTGAAGAACTCCCTGGGCGTCGGCTCGAAGGTCACCAAGGTGCTGGCCACGCCAAGTTCCCGGGCCTTGGCGCAGACGTGGGAGAGCAGCATCTGGTGGGCTTGGTGAACGCCATCGAAGCTGCCGATCGTGACGACGCCGCCCCGGTGGCGAGGCTCGAGGTTGTGCAGGCCAACAACAACTTCCATAACACAATCATAGCCTAATCCCACTTGGACAATGCCCCCGATCGCCGGATGAAGGGCGTCTTCAGATGCGATGCTGCAGCTGTGCCAAGCGCAATCCGCTTACCCACAGGGCGGCAGCGTAGGTGAGACTGCCCGCCACTACCAGGCCCGCCAGCCACGGCACTCGATGCCAAGCGGGCACCGCGAACCAAAACTCGGCACTCGGCGACAACGCTGCCAAGACCGCGCCCATCAGCACGCTGGCCCCCAGTGCCCGGGCACCGGTGCGGGCCAAGGCCGGCGTCGCATGGTAGTAGCCCGCGGCATGAACCCCGCGCCACAACAGCCAGAAATGCACCCAGCCGGCTGCGGCGGTGGCCAAGGCCAGCCCCACATGGCCGAACCACCAGAAGAGGGAGAGGTTGAGCGTCACGTTGACGCTGATGGCGGTCAGCGCGAACTTCAAAGGCGTGCGGGTGTCCTTGTCCGCAAAAAAGGCCGGGGCGAGTATCTTGACCAGCACCAGCGGCAGCGCGCCGCAGGCGAAGGCGCGCAGGGCCAGCGAGGCCATGGCCGCGTCGATGGCGGTCATCTCGCCGTGCAGGAAGATGGTGGCGATCAGCGGCTCCGCCAACAATGCCAAGGCCATCGATGCCGGCAGGCCGAGCAGGATCCCCATGCGCAGCCCCCAATCCAACGTTCGGCTGAACGCGGCCCGCTGGTCCTGGCCCGCCAGTTTCGACAGGCTCGGCAACAGCACGGTGCCCAAGGCCACCGCCACCAAGCCAATGGGCAACTCCAGCAGGCGGTCCGCATAGTACAGCCAAGCGATGCTGCCCGTGAGCAGCATGGACGCGAGAATGGTGTCAATCAGGGCGTTCAACTGCCCAGCCGAGGACGCCAGCAGGGCGGGAACCAACAACCGCCCCACCTCCCGGGCGCCCTCGTGCCGCACGCTCAGCCGAGGTGCCGCAGCAACGCCGAGACGAGCGACCTGTGGTGCCAGAAAGGCCAATTGAACGACGCCCGCCGCCAATACCCCCCAGGCGAGCGCGGGGGCCATGCCGGCGCCGGTGTGGGCGGCAAAGGTCATGGCCAGCATCAGGCATAAGTTCAGCAGCACCGGGGTGAAGGCCGGTGCCGCGTAGCGCCCGTGGGCGTTGAGGATGGCAGCGGCGAAGGCGGTCAGGGAAATGAATCCCAAATAAGGGAAGGTCACGCGCACCAATTCCGCCGTCAGGTCCAACTGGGCGGGTTCGCGCCAAAAGCCGGGCGCAAAGACGAGTGTCAAGCCTTCGGCACACAAAACGCCCAGGATGACCACGAGCATGAGCGCCAATCCAAGATTGCCGCCGATCACGGCGACGAAGCCCTTGAGTTCGGTAAGCCCCAGGGCGCGGTAGCGCGCCAGAACCGGGACGAAGGCTTGGCTGAAAGCCCCTTCCGCAAACAGGCGGCGGAAAAAGTTGGGGATGCGGAAAGCGACCAGAAAGGCGTCTGCGGCGGCGCTGGCCCCAAGGAAGTGCGACAGCAGCAGGTCGCGGGCAAAGCCGGAGATGCGCGACAGCAGCGTCATGCCGCTCACCACCGCACCCTGGGCGGTGACGCTGACCGTTTCCGGCACCGCGCGAGCGTTGCTATCAGTTGACATGGCCCATCCTCATCGGCATATTACCGCGCCTTCTCCAAGCCCTACCCTCAAGGAGCGTCCATTGGCCAACAGTCCGCAATCCCGAAAGCGCGCCCGCCAAGCGGAAACCCGACGTCGACGCAACGCCAGCCAACGGTCGATGGTGCGCACCAGCATCAAGAAGGTGCGGGGCGCCATCGCCGACGGCGACGCCAAAGCCGCCGCTGAGGCGCTTGATGCGGCGGTGCCCGTCATCGACCGCATGGCCAACCGCGGCATCATGCACCCGAACCAAGCGGCCCGCCACAAATCCCGGCTCAGCGCCGGCATCCGGAACATCACGCGGGATCAGAATTCGGACTGAGCCGCCAAGCCGGTCAAATCAAGACTAGATTGTCCCGGTGCATCAGTTCCGGCTCAAGGCAATAGCCCAACCGTGAATGGATGTCAGTGCTGGCCGCGCCGCAGATCTTAAGGGTCTCGGCGCTGGAGTAGTTCACCAATCCTTGCGCGATGAGATCGCCCGCGGCGTTGACGCAGCGGACCAAGGCGCCCCGGTTGAATTCGCCGCGAACTGCCGCCACCCCCACCGGCAGCAGGCTCACGCCCCGTTCGCGCAGCGCCTTGGCAGCGCCGGCGTCAAGCACCAATTCCCCCTTGGGCCGCTGCTGCCCGGCAATCCAGCGCTTGCGGGCGGCGAGAGGCCCAATGCCCGCTGCCAGCAAGGTGCCCACGGACCGGGCGGCAAATGCGTCGCCAAGCACGCCGGGGCGACGGCCATCGGCAATCAGGGTATGGGCGCCGGAGCGCGCCGCAATCCGGGCTGCCTCGATCTTGGTCACCATGCCCCCGCGACCGAGTTCCCCGCCCGAACCCGCGCCCGCATCCAAGCTCGGATCGCCAGCTTGGGCATAGGTGATGCGCGCCGCTTGGGGGTGGATGCGCGGGTCCGAGCTGTGGACGCCATCCACATCGGTGAGCACGATCAACGCGTCCGCCGCCAACAGGCTCGCCACCAATGCCGCCAAGGTGTCGTTGTCGCCGAAACGGATCTCGTCGGTAGCCACAGTGTCATTCTCGTTGACCACGGGCACCACACCCAAGTCGAGCAGGCGATTCAAGGTAGTTCGCGCATTTAGATACCGGCGGCGATCGGCTAGGTCCTCATGGGTCAGGAGCACGAGGGCGGTGTGCCGGCCATGTTCAGCGAAGGCACTTTCGTAGGCGCCCACCAAGCCCATTTGCCCCACCGCAGCGGCGGCCTGCAGATTGGGTAGGTCGGACGGCGGACGGCGCCATCCCAATCGGGCCACACCGTCCGCAACAGCACCGGAAGAGACCAGCAGCAGCCTCCGCCCCCGGTCCAACTCGGCGACGATTTCGCCACACCAATGACGGATGTTCTCGTGCGCGGTGCCAGCTTGGGGATCCGTCAGCAGCGAGCTGCCGATCTTGATCACCGTGAGGCCCGCGGCGGCAACCTTGCGCCGCGCCGCTCGCTCCGCGCCCGCTTGATTCTCATCCGAACGGGCCATGTTCAGGCCTTGACAATCCATTCGAGCGCATCGTCTTCCGTAGCTTCAGAGGATCGGCTACGGCGCTCGGCCAAGGCACTGGCGGTGGCGTCCTGAAGAATCCGTTGCGCCAAAGCCTCCTCCTTGGCACGGACCGCGGGATCGCTGGCCACCAAGGCGCTCCATTCCGACAGCGCCGCCATGACCGCCCCAGTCAGAGGCTCAAGGCCGGCGCCAGAGAAGGCGGAGACGGCATACAACCGACGTCCGGCGAAGGCGGCACCCATCGCGCTCAGCATATTCTTGAGCTGCACGGCATCGAGCAGATCAATCTTGGTCAGCACCAGCCAGATGGGCCGCTCCGCCAAGGCGCGGCTATAGGCGGCGACCTCAGCTTCGATGGCGATGGCGTTGGCCACCGGGTCGGAACCATCGGCAGGCGCCGCGTCGATGAGGTGGAGCAGAATCCGCGTGCGGGAAAGATGGCGCAGAAACTGGATGCCCAGTCCCGCGCCTTGGGCGGCACCGGCAATGAGGCCAGGCACGTCGGCCATGACGAAGCTTGCGTCCGCCGCCACCCGCACCACCCCCAAGCTGGGTTTGAGCGTCGTGAAGGGATAGTCCGCAATCTTGGGTTGCGCCGCGCTGGTCCGCGCCAGCAGCGTCGATTTGCCCGCATTGGGCAGGCCGAGCAATCCCACGTCAGCCAACAGGCGGAGCTGCAGGACCAATTCGCGCTCCTCACCCGCCTCACCTGGGGTGGTCCGGCGCGGAGCGCGATTGACGCTCGACTTGAAGCGGGCGTTGCCGAGGCCGCAACGTCCGCCCCTAGCGACCCGCAGGCGTTGGCCGGCGCCGCTCAGGTCGCCGAGCACTTCGCCGAAGGAAGCATCCGTGACGGTGGTGCCCAAGGGAACCTTGATGAGGCGATCCTCGCCACGGGCGCCGGTTCGGTTGCGACCGCTGCCCGGCTCGCCGTTGCCCGCTTGGTAGCGGGGCTGGTACCGGAAGTCAATCAAGGTGTTGAGCGCCTCGTCGGCGACCAGCACCACATCGCCGCCAGCGCCGCCATCACCGCCGTCCGGGCCGCCGCGCGGAATGTACTTCTCGCGACGAAAGCTTAAGGCACCGCCGCCGCCCTTGCCGGCTCGGACGTAAACCGTCGCTTGGTCGATGAATTGCATGAACGCGCCATTAAGGACTCGGCACAACGGTGACGTACTTGCGTTTTTGCCGGCCTTTCTCGACGAACTTCACCTGTCCGTCAGCGGTGGCGAACAACGTGTAGTCCCGGCCGCAGCCGACGTTCTCGCCAGCGCGAAAGCGACTGCCCCGTTGGCGCACGATGATGTTGCCAGCGCGCACGAACTGCCCGCCGAAACGCTTCACCCCTAGGCGCTTCGATTCCGAATCCCGACCGTTGCGGGTGCTGCCCCCTGCCTTCTTGTGCGCCATGACTGTGCCTCCTATTCCCTAGCGAATGCCGAAACCCAATCAAGCGGCCGAGGCCACATCGATGCCCGTGACCCGAACCTCGGTGTAGGCTTGGCGATGGCCTTGCCGACGCATGTAGCCCTTGCGCCGCTTGAACTTGATGACGCGGATTTTCTTGCCGCGGCCTTGGGCAACCACCTCGGCAGTGACCCGCCCCCCCGCCAACAATGGCTGGCCAACTTGAACGCCATCCTCGCCGCCAACCATCAGCACCTGATCGAAAACCACTTCATCGCCCAGCCCCGCATCAAGACGCTCAAGCCGAAGCCTTTCGCCCTCCGTGACCCGATGCTGCTTGCCGCCGCTCATAATCACCGCAAACATTTTCCTACTCCGTTCGTGTCGGCGCTTGTGTAAAATAGGGGAATCGGTGCCGACCCGCTCTTGCACTTATGGAGACCGCGGGGACGGCTCCCCAACAACCCGGCGATGAACGCCCTGTTCCTTCGTTGCCAGCGGCGGGCCGCGTCGCGGCAAGCCCTAGGCCCGAAAGGCCGCGTATTCTAGAGGCGAAGACATGGAATTACAACGAGACGGGGGCGGCGCGGCCGCAATGGCGCTAAGTCTTGCCCCGACTGCGGTGCCGGTCAGCGAACAGCCGGCGCTGCAATCGGCGGGCGTCGATGCGCTAACCCCCGTCTTGGCCTTGATCGAGGATGACTTCGCGGCAGTCAACTGCCTGATCGCCAACCAGTTGACCTCAAAAGCCGCGCTGGTGAAGGAAATTGGCCGCTACCTCATCGAATCCGGCGGCAAGCGGCTGCGGCCGGCGCTGGTGCTGCTCGCCGCACGGTGCTGCGAGTACGACGGCAAGCGCCACATCGCCTTGGCCACCATCATCGAGTATCTGCACACGGCCACCCTGCTGCATGACGACGTGGTTGACCGCTCCAAGCTGCGCCGCGGAAGGCCGACGGCTAACTCGCTGTGGGGCAACGCACCCTCGGTGCTGGTGGGCGACTTCCTCTATTCCCGTGCCTTTCAACTCATGGTTGAGCTGGACAACAAGTCCGTGCTATCCATTCTGGCCGACGCGACCAACCTGATCGCCCAAGGCGAGGTCATGCAATTTTCCGATGTCGGCAACCTCAGCATCACTGAGGAGCGCTACATGGAAGTCATTCGCTGCAAGTCCGCCCTGCTCTTTCAGGCAGCCGCGCAAAGCGGCGCCGTACTGGGTGGAGGCAACCCGGAACAGGTGGCGGCGCTGCGCAACTTCGGCTTGGAATTCGGCATGGCCTATCAGCTCGTGGACGACTGGCTCGACTACGCTGGCGACGCTAAGTTCATGGGCAAGAACGCCGGCGACGACCTCGCGGAGGGCAAGCTCACGCTGCCCCTCATTTTCACGCTCGCCAACGGCGCAAGCGCCCAAGTCGATTTGGTGCGCGAAAGCCTCATCACCCGCTCCGCTGCCCGGCTTGACGATGTGCTCGGCGTCGTTAAGGCCTGCGGCGCGCTCGACTACACCCGCGCCGCCGCTTTGCGGCATAGCCAGCGGGCGATGCAATGCTTGGAAGTCCTGCCGAACAACGAATACCGCAAAGCCCTTCGAGCGTTCACCGAGTTCGCCCAAGCTCGGATGGCTTAGAGCGCAACGGACAACGAGGTGCCCGTCACATAGCCTTGGGGCCGGGCCAGCAGACGCCCTAGCAGGGCAGTTAGGCTGCCTGAAGGATTCTCCGTCGCCTCGCCGGACACAGTCACCGCGTTGGCGAGCAGCGGTGGCTTGAGCGGCCCCCCTTCCGACGCCGCGACCAAGCTCATCTGCCGTAGCGCGCCGTTGCGGATGTCGGCGGCTAGAGCGGCTTCCTCGCCGGTAGCTGATGACCGGGTCAGGGCCACCACGTCGGTTGCCGCTTGGACGCGCAGGCGTTTGGCCAGTTTCAAGTGGAAGTGATAGCTGGCGATGCTCTCCTCAATGAAGTCGGCGACCCGCTCGCCTTCCCGCAGGTCGCGGCCCACGAAGACGAGGGCATCGGCGCTGCCAACGAATGCTGCCACCCGCTCGAGTGCCGCTTGGACTCGGACCTCCGCCTTGAGGTCAGCGACAGTGGGGCCGACCGCGCCGTCCATGGCAACGCTAACGATGCGCGCGCCCAGCGCGCTAAGGCAAGCTTCCGCCTGATCCCGGAGCGCTCCCCCCTCCCCAGCGAGGGGTGCCCCCTCGCGCTCCCCGGCTGAGGGCTCTTTTCCTGCGAGGGGTGCCCCCTCGCGCTCCCCGGCTGAGGGCTCTCCGGCAAGGACAACGGTACGGCCACCAAGGGCGTCAACTGGCGAGGAATCCGCCATCGGCGAGCACCTCCCGGTCTTCGAGTCGAATGGCAGGATCGAGCATCATCAGCAATGTGTCGCCGATCTCCTCGGGTTCGGCCCAACGCCGCAGCGGGATGGTCTCGGCGAGCTGATTGACGAGCGGCGAATCGCGGCCAATGGCTTTGTCCACCTGCGGCGTCATCGTGTAGCCCGGCAGCAGGCTCTTGACCTGCACCCGGTGCGCCTGTGCGGCGAGCATCCGCTCGTAGGCCCGGTTGAGGCCAGCCATGCCGCCCTTGGTTGCGCAGTAGGCGCTCGCGCCGTCCTGGCCCGTGCGGCTCAGTATCGAAGAGACATTGACCGCCATGCCGGGGAAGCCGCGCTCGCCGTGGGAATCGGCAATGAGCGGCACGCAGTGCTTGAGCCCGAAGTAGGCGCCGATCAGGTTGACCCGCACCAGCGACAGCAGGGTCTCCGCGGGGGTTTCCTCAATCGGGCTCAAATGGGAGATGCCCGCATTGTTGACCAGAAAGTCGAGGCGCCCGAAGCGCTTGAGGGTCTCACCGGTGATGCGTTCCCAATCAGCCTCGGAGCCCACGTCCTGTGGCAGGTAAGCCACGTCGAAGCCCAATTCGGTGAAATCCGCTTCGGCCTGCCGACCGTCGGCTTCGGTGCGGGCGGTGATGACCACCCGCACCCCGGCGCCGCCGAGCGCCTTGGCGCATCCGTAGCCGATGCCGGTGCTGCCGCCGGTGACGATGGCGACGCAGCCCTTCAAGCGGTTTCCAGTCATTGCCTCACTAGCCGAAAACCTCGGAATAGAGCGCTTCGTTGAACCCCACCAACAGTGTAGCGCCAACCACCAAGGTCGGCGCGCGCAGATTGCCCGTCGTGCCCAGCATGGCGGTTGCGGCTTCATCAGAGACGATGTTGTCGCCGCTGAATTCGGTCAGCTTGCGGCCCTTGGCGACCGACACCCGGCTGGCCTTCTCTAATAGATTCAGTGCGTCGGCGCGCTGCAGCTTACGGCTGGCGGGCACGGTTTCGGCAACTTCGATGCCTCTTGCCTCCAAGAACTTGGAGGCTCGCGCACAGCTCGTTCAGCCGCTGCGGTAGTAGTACCAATCAACCGTCGGTGCAGTCATGGGTTTCTCCCCTTGGGTCGGCGTAGTTTCCAGATTGGATCCTGCGTTCGCAATAGGCGCTTCGCCTTCGGCGAAGCGTTCGAGTTGCTCCGCAACTCGGCGCGAGGGGCGACATGCATGTCATCTCCGCGAAGACCATCATCTCGGTTACAGATGATCAACGAAAACGTGCTCCTTGGCGAGCCAAATAGTGGAGCGCTTGAAATCGATGAAATGGGCCTCATCGGCCACCGCCCGGCGCCCGGCCTCCACCCGCTCCGGCGTTGATCCAGCTAGGGCAGCGCGCTCGAACCAGAGTTCGGCGTGGCCGTCGTAGGCCTCGACCGCAGTTCCCCGAGCACTGGTAAAGGCGGCGTCGAGCCGTTCATCGCGCACTCGATGGACCTGCACGTAGCGCAGAATGCCGGATCCGGCGGCCTGGCGGCGGATCAGCGGGCCGTGGTTGGCGTACCAGTACTCGTGGGCCTCGCTAAGCGCGAGCGCCGTCTTCATGCGCAGCGGAAAGTAGAGCTTGACCAAACCGCTGCGGGGCGTGGCGACCAGGTTCTCAGGGGTCGGATTGACCTGCGGAAACTCATGACAGAGCCACAGCGGCGAATTGGGCAGGTCGATGAACTTGGCCTCATCCTCCACCAAGGCAGCAGCGGCGGCGCGGCCAGCCGGGGAGGATGCCGCCTCCATGAGCGCGGCGCGGCTCTCGAACCAAACTTCCGCAACGCCGTCATAAATCGGCTCCATGCCGCCGCGCGCCTTCGCCATGCCTGCGGCGGCGGTGAGCGCCGCCTCGTCACGCAGCGTGTGCACCTGCACGTAGCGCAGCACACCCAACCGCCGGGCGTGGCTGGCCACCAAGGGGCCATGCTCCTCCAACCAGTACTGGTAAAACTCATCGTGGCTGAGGTTGGGCTGCTTGCGCAGCAGGAAGGTGAGGCGCAACATCTCTACATTCCTTGATCGCGGGATGAGGTTGTCACTTGAGTCAACTTTTGCGCCCGCCGACCGTCCGCTCGCTGGCCTGGGACAACGCCTCGTTAGCCGCCCGCCTTTTGCAAGCTGGTGTAGGCGCGGTTGACGAAGCCGGACGGGTCGCCGAAGGCTGCATCGAACGGCGCCGTGGGCTTGGCCTCTAGCACCGCTTCAAGGTCCGCGCCCTCCGCCATAAGATCCATGATGGCCGCGCGCACCGTTTCAAGCATGTCGATGTAGTCCACCAGCGCCTGGTAGTCGGTCACCGGGCCGTGGCCGGGGATGACCGTGGTGTCCTCGTCGATTTCGGCGAGCACCGATTCGCAGAAGTGGATCATGCCGTCGAGGTCGCCGCCATTGTCCGCGTCGATGAACGGGTAGCCCGAATTGTTGAAAACGTCGCCCATGTGGACGGCGTTGCGGCCCCGGAAGATCACCGCCGCATCGCCGGTGGTGTGCGCCGGGCCGAAGTGGAGCAAGTCGATCCGCTCGCCGTTGAAGTGGAACTGCATCGTCTCATCGAAGGTGATCGCCGGCCGGGCGTCCTCGGGATAGGCCTGCTGCTCGTACTGCATCGCCACCATGTTGATGACGTGGGCATCCGCCATCATCCGCCGTGAGTTGGCTTGGGCCACCAACCAACTGCCCTGCGGGCCCAAGGCCAGGTTGCCCTCGGCATGGTCGAAGTGCCAATGGGTGTTGATCGCGAAATCCACGGCGCCGCCGCCGAGTTCGGCAATCTTGGCCTCGATCTTGGGCACGAGCTGCGGAAACTGGTCATCGACGATCAGCACGCCATCTTCGCCGATGCTGACGGCGATGTTGCCGCCTAGGCCAAAGAGAACGTATAGGCCATCACCGTACTGCTCGGCCTTGATCTCCGCGCTGTCAAAGTCCCAGCCAAAGGCATCCATCAACTCATCGAGCGTCATCAGGTCATGAGCTTGAGCCTGGGACGGCGCTACGCCCAAGCCGGCAATCAGCAACGCTATGGAGATGGTGCTCCGCATGTTGGTCTCCCCCAATTAGTGTCGTGTCGAAAGGTTAACCGAATCGCCCTAACAGCACGAGTGCGCCTAGGGCGCACGTTCGAGTTGCTCCGCACCTGCGCGAACAAGTTCGCGTTCGAGTTGCTCCGCAACTCGGTGCGCTACAATTGCGCCGCCCCAAAGAGAACCCGCCAGCGCATGTCCAGCATTCCCTACGACTTCGGCACGGGCCGATCCGACCCGGCCACGTTCCCTACCGAAGGCCTGAAGACGGCGGCGGCACAGGTCATCGAACGGGAAGGCGATCATTTAAGCGATTATCCCGGCAAGCTGGGCCATCCGGGCTTCCGCCAAGCGATGGCAGCGCGCGAGGCCGGGCGCGAAGGCGTGGCAGTCGATCCCGACCACCTCGTGATCACCAACGGCTCGATGCAGGCGGTGACGCTGACCGCCGAAGCGCTCACCGAGCCCGGCGACGCGGTGTTGCTTGAGGCGTATTCCTATCCCGGCACGCTGTCCGCCTACCGCTCGCTGAAGCTGGACTTGGTGGGCATACCCTTGGACGAAGGCGGCATGCGGCTGGACGCCGTGGAAGACGCTCTGACCCGCCTGCAGGCGGCTGGCCGAACCGCGAAGTTCATCTACGCCATCTCCACCTACCAGAACCCGACCGGCTTCGTCATGCCCAAGCAGCGGCGCCTCCAACTGATCCAACTCGCCCGCCGCTTCGGCGTGCCGGTCATCGAAGACAACTGCTACGGGGATGTCCACTACGAGGGCCCGGTCGAACCGGCGATGTACGCCCTGGACGACGGGGCTGATCAAATCTATCTCTGCTCCCTTTCAAAGATCCTCGCTCCGGGCTTCCGCCTGGGCTACATCTACGCTAGGCCGCCGATGCTGGATCGCATACTGGCCCGCCGCCACGACGCCGGCGGCAACAGCTTCGCCGCTGCGGTGGTGGCCGAGTTCTACCGCAACGGCATCGCCGGCCACGCCGCGGTGACCACCCCGCCGCTGCGGCGCAAGCGCGACCTCACCTGCCAACGGCTTGAGGAGACCGCCGCGGACCTCTGCGTTTGGTCAAAGCCGGTCGGCGGGCTCTTCATCTGGGTGCGGTTGCCCGATGACGTGGACCGGGCGAAGCTGGCCGAGCTGGCGCAAAGCCGTGGCTTAAGCTATCTGCCCGGAGCAGCCTTCCACTACCAAGGTGCCGACGTCCCCTATCTGCGGCTGGCCTTCGGTCACCTCACGGAAGCGCAGATCAACGAGGGGGTGCCCATCCTCGCCCGCTGCATCCGCGAAGCCCGCACCAGCAACGAAGCGATCGGCTTTGATTCACTGTTTCGGCTGCAAGACAAGGAACAATCCCAATGAGAGTCGGCGTATCCCTGCCCGTGCGCGAACTCGAGGACGACCTCGGAGCCATCAAGGACTTCGCCCAGACCGCCGAGGCGCTCGGCTACACCCATCTGCGGGTGCCCGACCAAGTGCTGCGCAAGGGCAACAAGCACCTGCACGAACCCATGATGCTGCTCGCCTGGGTCGCCGCAGCCACCGAAACGATCGAGTTGGTGCCCTCAGTCATCGTCTTGCCATCACGGCAGACAGCGCTGTTCGCCAAGCAGGCCGCGGAGCTTGACCGGCTCTCCGGCGGACGCCTGCGGCTCGGCATCGGCGTCGGCGGCAGCGCCGACGAGTACGAGGCTCTAGGCCAAGACTTCACCAGCCGGGGGCGGCGCTGCGACGAGCAGCTTGAACTGCTCAAGCGGCTGTGGACCGAGGATACGTTGGACTTTCAGGGGCGCTGGGACCGCGTCAGCAGCGCGGGCCTCAATCCGCTGCCGGTGCAACGCCCCATCCCGGTCTGGATCGGCGGTCGGGGAACGCCGGGGCCAGCCGTTACCCGCCGCATTGGCGCCCACGCTAACGGCTGGTTCGTGCTCTGCTCGCCGGAGGACTTCCCCACGGTTAAAGGCGCCATCGACGATGCCGCCAAAAGAGC
>JAPPIX010000025.1 GCA_028820495.1 Gammaproteobacteria bacterium | reverse complement strand
GGCTGCGGGTGGCCTCGGACGGGGACCTGGCCGTCATGGGCCTGCTGTCGAGCCCGATGGGGCGGCTGGCGAACCTGTCGGGCGCGGACCGGTCGCGGGGCATCCCTCCCCTGCCGTCGCTGCTGCCGCCGCCCGCGTCGGTGGCGCTTGAGGACGCGGGCGGGCGCCGGGTGCGGGGCGAGTGGAGCGCGGTGGACGGGGCGCGCTACGGGACGGAGCTGCTGCTCGGCGGGGCGCCGGTCGAGGGCGCCTCGCTGGCGCGCACGACGCGCACGTCGTTCCGCTGGTCGGGCCTTGGGCCGGGCGCCTACCGGCTTCGGGTGCGGTCGGTGGACGCCGGCGGCCAGGCTGGCCCTTGGAGCGCCCTGTCCAACGAGGTCGCCATCGACTGAGCAGGGGCGGCCCCGGAGCGTTCGCACCGGCCTCGAAGGCATCCCGGCCCAATGGGGCTGCGGCCGTCCGCGCTGTGGTCTCAAGCAGCCGCCCTTCCAACGCAGCGGGAGCCACGAAAGTGCGAATCGGAATAAGTCCATCGGTTAGAATCCGCGCCACCAAGCGGTTGAAACAAAGCGAGGGAAGGCAGCATGAGCAGCACCGAGCCCCAAGGCATTCCGGGCGACAACGTCAATTGGCCGATGTTGAAGATCGCCTATCCAACGGACCCGGAGAAGGTCGGCCCGCTCCTGCCGCCGGGCATCAGCCCAACCGAGGAACCCGAGGCGCGCCTCACCGTCTACAACTTCCCGGTCGGCAACGAACCCGAACTCGGCTTGGTGATGAACGTCACCGCCAACTACGACGGGGTCGAAGGCGAGTACTCCCTAGGCTACGCCATCGACCAGGAGCAGGCGGTGTACATCAGCCGCGAGCACTGGGGGCAACCGAAGTACTTGGCCCAGATTCGCTATTTCCGCTTGATGAATCGGGTGGAGGCCTTCGCGTCCCATCAAAGCAACACCTTCTTGGAGTACCAGGGAACTGTGTCGGGCGTTGATGAGCCGGGCGAGGTCACCGAGGTCAACGAATGGTGGATCAAGTGCTCGCGCTCGTTGACCATGCAGCCGAACACCTACGACTACCCGCCCCACGTGGTGCGGGTTTACGCTAAGTACCGCACCGCCTACCAGCAGGCCCTGGAGGGCGAACTCATTCTGCGGGACAGCGCTTGGGACCCCCTGGCCCAATCATTGCCCATTTGCGGCCCGGTGGAGGCCCGGCTGTGGTGGCCGGAGTTTCTGGCCCGGGAAATCACCTTGGCCGGGCCCCTGGATGAAGACGGCTTCTGGCCGTTCGCCGACACCATCGGCGGCAGCCGCTTTCCCGGGGAGATGGGTGGCCCGAAGAAGTCCTAACGAGGCGATGCCCCAGACCAACGAGAGGGTGGTCGCCGGGCGCAAAGTTGATTCAAGGGATAACCTTGTCCCGCGATCAAGAAAACCAGGGAGGCGAGAATCATGGAACGTTTCACTGTAATTTCATCCGACTGCCACGCCGGGCTGCCGCCCGAGCAATACCGGGAGTACCTGGACCCGCAGCACCGGGAGGTCTTCGACATGGCGCTGCCGATCCAGCAGACCCTGACCAACAAGGCCGAACAGGTGTTCCTGGTCAAGGAGGCCAATGAAGAGTGGCGGGCGGGCCGCGAGGCCCAGCTATCCGGCGCTTGGGACTACCAGCACCGCCTCGGCGTGCTCGACGGAGACGGCATCGCCGGGGAAATCATCTTCCCCGACGGCATCACCGAACAGAACTCGCCGCCCTTCGGCGCGGGCCTGTCCCTGCCCACGGAGGGCATCGTGCCGGACCTGCAATGGGCCGGCGCCCGGGCCCACAACCGCTGGCTGGCTGAACTTTGCGCCCGCGACCGGGTGCGGCACTTCGGGGTTGCCGTCTGCCCCTTGCTGTGGGATATCGACCGAGCCGTGGAGGAAGTCCGCTTCGGCGCCGAAAGCGGCTTGGGCGGCATGATGATCCCGCTGATCCTCACCGGCGAATTCGAACCCTACCACCACCCGCGCTACAATCCGTTCTGGGAAGCGTGCGAAGACAGCGGCATGGTCGTTTGCTTTCACTCTGGACCCGGTCCCATGGACCACTTCTTCGGCAAGGGCTTCCCGGAGGCCGACCAAGCCGACTATCCCGGCGGCCTCGGCATCTATATTTCCGAGGTGTTCTTCTGGACCTACCGGCCCATCATCTTCATGCTCTGGGGCGGAGTTTTCGAACGCTACCCGAAGCTCAAGGCCAGCGTCACGGAAACGGGACAGGGCTGGATGCTGCCGCCGCTGCTGCGGATGCTCGACCATCATTACTACGACACCTTCTTCAGCGCCAAGCTCGGCGACTATCGCAGCCATCTCTCCATGTCGCCCACGGACTACTTCCGCCGCAACTGCGCCATTGGGGCATCCTGCATGCCCCGGTCCGACGCCGAGATCCGTCACGACATCGGCATGGCGCAGATCATGTGGGGCAGCGACTATCCCCATCCCGAGGGCACTTGGCCCCATACCGGCCCGAAGATGATCGAAACCTTCAAGGGCCTGCCGGAGGACGACATCGCCGCCATGCTCGGCGGCAACGCCATCGACTTCTACGGCTTCGATGCCGATCAACTGAGCAAGGTGGCGCAGCGGGTGGGGCCGCGCCGCGCCGACTTTGCCGCCTAACCCCCACTTTGGATGAGGGGTTGACGGGCGTAGCCCAAGCCGACTGGACCACCGATGTACTGGTGGTCGGTTCGGGCGCCGGCGCGCTGACGGCCGCCTTGGTCGCCGCGGAACTCGGCACCCGGCCCTTGGTGATCGAAAAGAGCCACTTGTGGGGCGGCACCTCGGCCACCTCCGGAGGCACCCTTTGGATCCCCTGCAGCCGGCACATGCGCGAGGCGGGATTCGAAGACACCCCGGAGGAGGCGTTCACCTACATCAAGGCGCTGACCGGGGATGAGGTGCCGGACAGCCGCATCCGGGCCTACATCGCCAACGCCGGCAAAATGCTCGACTTTCTCGAGGCCCACGGCGGCCCAACCTTCCAATGCGTGAACTACGCCGACTACCACATGGGCCTTCAAGGGGCTAAGCAAAACCGATCCCATGAAACCCGGCCCATGAGCGCCGGCGAATTGGGTGGGGACTACGATGCCCTGCAGCCCATCCACCCCGGGGCCCAAGCCTTTGGCCGGGTCAACTGGACCATCAGCGAAGCCCGGCCCATCATGACCCGCGGCCCCGGCTGGTGGTGGAGCATCATCAAGGTGATGGCGCGCTATTGGCTCGATGTCCCGCAGCGGATGCGCACGCCCAAGGACCGCCGCCTGACTGCCGGCAACGCCCTGCTCGGCCAACTGCGCCGGGCACTGAACGACAAGGGGGTGCCGGTCAAACTGGGCGTGGCGTTCAAGGAATTGATCGTTGAAGGAAGTCGGGTGGTGGGCGCTGCAGTCGAGGTGGCCGGTGAACGGCGCACCATTCGCGCCCGGCGCGGCGTCGTGCTTGGCGCCGGTGGCTTCGAGCACAATGCCGGGTTGCGCCGCGGCGGCTTTCAGACTCCGACATCCGCGAATTGGTCCGGCTCGCAGCGCGACAACACAGGCGACGCCATCCAAGCCGCCCAACGGGCGGGCGCGGCCTTGGATCTCATGGACGCCGCCTGGTGGGCGCCCGCCTTCCGTCTTGGCGACGAGGACCGGGCCCGGCCCATGTTCGCCGAACGCGCCCTGCCCGGCTGTCTCATCATCAACCGGCTCGGCCAGCGCTACATGAATGAGTCCGCCTCCTACCACGCGGCCGGCGGCGAGATGATGCGGCTCAACTCCCCCGAATGCCCCACCGCGCCGTCCTGGTTCATTTTCGATGCTTGGTACCGGTCCCGGTACGCCGTCGGCCCCATGCTGCCGGGTCCTCCAAACCGCGACGGGGCGGTGAAGCCCAGTCTTTGGGAAGCGCTGCGCAAGGGCGAGACCCTAGCTGAATTGGCCGCCGCCATTGAAGTGGACGCCGACGTGCTGGCCGCCACCTTGGCGCGCTTCAACGAACATGCGGCCCGTGGCGAAGACCCTGACTTCGGCCGTGGCGTGAATGGCTACGACCGCTACTACGGAGACCCCCGTCATGCGCCCAACCCCTGCCTCAAGCCCTTGGAGCAGGCGCCCTTCTACGCACTCAAGATCTTCCCCGGCGACATCGGCACCAAGGGCGGCGTGGTCACCGATGAGCACGGCCGGGCGCTCGACGGCGACGGCGAGCCAATCGCCGGCCTTTACGCGATCGGCAACAGCAGCGCGTCGGTGATGGGCCGTGCCTACCCCGGCGCCGGTGCGACCTTGGGTCCGGCCATGACCTTCGGCTACTTGGCGGCCCATCACTTGGCGCAAATGAACGCCGCCCGTTGATCCATCACGAGGCAAACCCAATGTCCAACCCCTACTCGCTCAGCGGCCGCACCGCCATCGTCACCGGCGCCGCCCGAGGCATAGGCCAAGCCATCGTGGCGGCTTTCCTGGAAGCCGACGCCCGTCATGTGGTGGCCGTTGACATTGACGACGAGCCGTTGCGGGCGGTCGCTGCCGGGCACGAGCAAGTGAGCGCCGCGGTGCTTGATGTCACCGACGAAACCGGTTGGCAAGCGCTGGTTGCGAAGACGGTCGCCGCCCAAGGCAGCTTGGACATCCTGGCCAACAACGCCGGCATTCTCGCCTTCGGCCTGCTTGAGGACCTTTCACCCGATGAGTTTCGGCGGGTGCTGGAGGTCAACGTCACTGGCGTCTTCCTTGGCATTCGAGCGGTGGCCAAGGTCATGAGGAAAGCGGGACGGGGGGCGATCGTCAACACCTCTTCGGTGTCCGGCATCTCCCCCAACAACGCCACCGGCGCCTATGCGGCCAGCAAATTCGCCGTGCGCGGGCTGACCCGCAGCGCCGCACTGGAACTCGGCCCGGCGGGCGTACGGGTGAACAGCATCCATCCCGGCGGCGTCAACACGCGGATGACCAATCCCATGGACTCACCGGAGGAGGACTTTGACCAGCGCCACAACTTCGTGGCCATGCAGCGTGGCGCCCGGCCCAGGGAAATCGCCCAAGGCGTTCTCTACCTTGCCTCAGACGCCGGGAGCTACTGCAACGGCACCGAGTTGGTCATCGACGGCGGCATGATTGCTGGCCACTACTTCCCAGGGCTGCCAGGCTCACTCACCTAGGAAATCTGATCTGCGCCCGCCGCGTGCCGGGCTGCGCGCCGCCCGGAAAACACGCAGTCTGCAATGGACAGTCCGCTGACATAGAGGTGCGAGGGGATGCCTACCGCCGTGCGGCCCGCCGCGTAGAGCCCGCTGATCTCCTGGCCATCCTCCCCTCGAACCTGACCGGTAGCCTCGTTGACGACCAAGCCGCCCACCGTGAGCACCGTGCAGGGCAGCAGCTTCGCGTCCAGCGACACGTCGATCACATGGAACGGCGGGCGAAGCTCGCAACGGTCCTCCAGGGGCTTGCCGAACGGGTCTTCGATCTCGCCGCGCGCCGCCCGCGCCGCCTTGGCCAGGGTGTCGGACAAGATCGCTTCATCAAAACCGAACTTGCGGCACAGCGCCACGACGCTGTTCGCCTTGCGCTTGGCGAACAGCAGGTTGAGCGCCGCCAGTTGCTGCTGGAACGGCAGCACCTTGCCGGGCGCGATCTGCCGCCAGGACTCGCGCACCAACTCTGAAGTCAGGATCAGCCACGCCTTGCCGCCGGCCTCCGTGACCATGGCGTCGCCGATGGTGGCGCCGTAGGCACACTCGTTGACGAAGCGCCGGCCCCGGCCATCGACAATGAGCCCCTTGGCCCAAGCGGCGGGTGGATTGATGAAGCGCCAGGCCGTGGCCCGATCCATGCGGTCCACGGCGCCGCCTGCGCTCTGCCCCAAGCGGATGCCGCTGCCGTCATCGCCCATGGTGCCGAGCGGCACGCCGGCCCGGAAGCTGGGACAGTGCGCTGTGACCATGGGCCGATTGAAGATGAACCCCCCGGCGCAGAGGCAAACGCCGCGGCGCGCCCGGTAGGTGCGCCACTGGCGCTCGGCGTTCTCGATCGCCAAGGCCTTGGCGAAGTGCTTGTTGGCCATGGCATGCACGGCCCTGGCTCCGGGCAAGAAGAACGGGTAGAACTGCGTAAGCCGGTGGCCTCGGGCGAGGCGCTTGCTGTGTTCCGCATAGGCCGCCGTGCGGGCCGGCAGTTGCAATGCCCGCACGCCGATCACAGCGCCGCTGCGGTCCACGATGAGTTGCCGGGCCTCGGTCTTGCATTCAAGGACCGCCCCCGCTTGCAGGGCGGAGCGTTTGAGCGGCGAGTATATCGCCCCGCCCAGATCGACCGCGCTGTTGCCCTTGCGGGCCACGCCCCGATGTCCCCTCGCCGCTGGCTTGGCCACCGCGGCGGCGGCCGGCAGCAGAGTGTTGTCCGGGTGATAGAGGAAGTACTTGACGTTCGGATAGGAGGTCTTGCTCTTCCAGACCGGGCCGCCGAATTTCACCCCTTGGCGCATCAGCCAATCCAAGTCCGCGGCGCTGCCCCGGCAGAAGCGCTCCAGGGTCGCATCGCTCACCACGCCCTGCGTCTCGAGCTCAAGGTAGGCCTGCATGTTCTCGGGGCTGTCCTGCTCCCCGCACTGGCGCTGGACGGCCGTGCCGCCACCGGCATAGAAGACGCCACCGCTGGCCAAGGTGGCGCCGCCGCCTTCGGCTTGGTCGATGGCCACGACATCGAGGCCCTGCTCCCGCGCCTCCACCGCCGCCGTGGCTCCGGCGCCGCCGAAGCCGACGATGAGAAAGTCGGTTTCGACATCCCAAGCCACTGCCTCGGCGTGGGCCACCTCAAGAGGCGCCTGCACGGCGGAATGCCAATTCTCATTGCCGGGCTGCATTCTTGGAACGATACGGCAGCTCAAGCGTTCAAAACAAGCAGCGCTGCTTGAACGGGGTGGCGCGGGGGCGCAGAATGGGATGACGCACTTGGCGGAGCCCGCCCATGGCCTTGGCGCAGAAAAAGGAAATCCCGGACTACCTGTTGGCAGACGCGATAGCCCCGGAATTGATCTGGGAAACCGGCTCGCTCGGCTCCCCTGTGCTGGCGCTGCGCGGCGGCGACCCCGACATCCTCGAGCGGATGGCCGACCGCTATGCCGAGCGCTTCCGCAAGGGCTGGCGAGATCTCAAGAACGGCATCGCGGTGTTCATGGCGCCGTCCCGGGACCATGAATACTCCAAGGGCGACGTGCGCACGGGGGTGGAGGCGCTGGCGGCGGCGCTGGGCTTGGCAGTGGTCAATGTGGGGTCGGCCACATTGCGCGGCGACGACAGCTCAAAACGTCAAGGCGATCCGGACGAGTCGTTTTTCATCGGCCCTGCGGCGGCACGCTATCGGGCGATCGAGCGGCGCGATGGCACCGAGGCGGCCCGAGCGGCGCTGGCGGACACCCCGGCGGACCTCGCCGTCGAGGTGGAGCACACCCACTACGACGCGACCAAGCGCACCATCTACCGCGCTGCTGGAGTGGCGGAACTGTGGGAAATTGCGACCGCGCCAACGGGTAAGGAAACGGCCATTGTTGACCTCCAAGCCTCTGGTGGCCCGCAATCGGTCGAGACCTCGGCGGTTGTGCCGGGCGTTCACGCCGTCGGCCTTGACGAGGCGCTGCAAGTGCTGCGGGAGATCGGTGGGTATGGCGAATTCATGAGGGCTTTAGGCGGCGGCGAGCCCGTCGCCGAGCGCCTATTGGCCGCCGCCGGGGTGGTTGTTCCCAAGGGTTGACCATCTTCGAAGCCATGCGGTGGGAGCCCTCTTCGCGCTCAGCCCCGCAACTCCAGAAACTTGTCCATAAGGCCGCGATGAACGGCAGCCAGTTCGGCGCGGCGTTCCATGTCTCCCGCCTCGGTGGTCAGCAGCGCCTTCAGCAAATCGAAGGCTCGATCGGGCGGCTGCTCGCCGCCCACAAAGTCAAGCACCCGCGCCAACCCCGGCTCCTTCAGCAACATCCAAGCCGGAAACCAAGGGATGGTCACTTCCGGTTCAATGTCCGAGGCCTTCGCAGCCCGCCAAGCCGCCAGCAAGGTGGCGTCCGAAAAGCGGGGGGCATCAAGCGCGGCCTTGAACCTCTCCGGCGCCAACCGGCACAGCGCAAACCAATGGGCCACGGCTGCGGTGCGGTCGCGCAGCCACCATGCCGCCTCCGCCAGCCGTTCTACCAGCACCGGCGCGTCCGCGTGGCCCGGCACCGCGAGGATGGAGGCTCTGACGTTTTCCCAATCCAGGCATTGGCGATGAATCCAACTGACATGCCGCTCCGAATCCGCAACATCGAAGCGCGAAGGATCAAGCCCCGAGGCAATGCCTTTCCAGAGTGGCCGCAGGAAGTCCTGGGCGCGGCGGGCTAGCAGCTGGGAGGCAGCAGGCACCCATTGCGCCTTCATGCGCTCCAGTTGTTCGAGCGCCTCCTCGTGGCCCGCCGGCAGCGGCGTTCGCAGCGCCTCGATCAGCGGCTTGGCCTGTGGGCCATACGCTTGATCGGGGTTGATCTCTGCGAGCCGAACCAAGGCATCGCTGGCACCGTCAGGGTTGCGCATCAGCAGGGCGGCTTGCAGTTCATTGAGCGCCGCCGTCGCCCCACTGTCTAGGAACAGGTCAAGCTGCCCCTCGCCCTCGACAGGGACACGGCGGTAGTGGGTGCGCAACAGGGCGTTAAGCCCCCGGTCGGAGGAGGCCAGCAGATCCAACCCGGCATTGGACTCCCAACCTTCGTAGGTCACCCACTCGGCAGCCAAGCCGAGCTTTACCGCGAAGGCTTGGGCGGATTCCAGCAGGCCCCGAACCGCCAGCCTATCCTCAAGGGCCTCGTCCAAGCGGCCAATCTGGCCCCGTCGCCAAGCGAGATAGTCGCCGTAGGCCAGCGAACCGGTCGCCAGCAGCAACTCCAGCGGCGAACAGGCCCCTTGTTCCAGCAGCAGTTGCTGAACCGCAGATTGCGCATCCATGAGACTCAAATCCGCAGCAACGGCGCCCAAGTCGACTCGGGTGCCGAACGGACCTGCGGCAGCATGTTGTTGGCTAGGTATTCGATGCGTCGGCTGCCGCTCTCCACGGGGTCGCCAAGGAATTGCGGCGTCTGGCCCGGCGGGCCGAATGCGCCCCAAGCGCTTGCCGCCGGGTGTCGAAGTGGCGCGCAACCCTCACCGCGCCGGACTTGCGGACTGCCCACTTCTTCCCGTGCGGAACGACATACTGGCTCTTGGCACCCACTGGCTGGACCCGCGAAAAACAGGAGGGGAGTGTACCACCGCGGCTGCCCAGCGAGCCTTCTCAAGACAAGCGCCAAAAGCCGAGATTGGGGGATGCCTTTGTCTGGGGATCTTCAACGGAAAGAGTCCCACTCGCCTTGGCTACGACAAGGCTGGCGATGGAGTAAACTAACCTCTCTTTTTCGGCTCTCGGGAGTGAGCATGTTCCGCAACACCACCCTGCGCCCGGCGCTACTGGGCGTATCGGCTCTGCTTTTGGCGCCAACCAGCGCGCTGGCCCCCTCCAAGGTGTACGCCCAGAACGTCATCGAGGAGATTCTGGTCACTGCGCGCAAGCGCACGGAGAACCTCCAGGAGGTGCCGGCGGCCGTCAGCGCCTATGGCACTGAGGAGCTGCAGGACCGCGGCGTGGACAACATCACCGAGGTCGCCCGCCTGACGCCGAACATCACGATCAATGAAACCAGCGGCCTGATCGCCGGTGCGATTCAGGTGTTCATCCGCGGCATCGGCAACGACCCGGGCTTTGACCAGGGCGTTGGCATCTACGTGGACGACGTGTACTTGAACCGCACCAGCGGCGCGTTGCTCGACGTGTACGACGTGGAGCGCATCGAGGTTCTCAAGGGGCCGCAAGGCCACCTGTACGGCCGCAACACCATTGGCGGGGCGCTCAAGTACGTGAGCCGGGAACCCGGCAACGAAACCAACATCCGCATCGAAGGCAAGTTGGGCGAGGACAGCCTGCGCAAGGTGCGGGCCAGCCTCTCAGGGGCGCTGGTGGAGGATTCCCTGTTCGGTTCCTTCGCCATTTCGAGCACCAACCGCGACGGCTACCAGACCAACCTCTACGACGGCTCGGAGTTCGCCAGCGCCGATCAACTCGCCATGCGCGGCACCCTGATCTGGCAGGCGACGGATGCACTGCGCTTCAAACTCACGGGCGATCTGCTGCGCGACGACTCCGATCCCTACGTGCCCACGCGGGTCGCCGTTAACCTGGCCGGTCCCGCTGGCTTGGGCGCCTTCGGGGCGCTGCTCAGCACGGCCAACCTGTTCGTGCCTGGGGCCGCCTACTTGGCACCAGGCGAAACCTTGGACACCAGCCTGCCAGCTGACGTGGATCACGTGAACACCGCCTTCGTTGACGGCGGTTTTGATGAGCACAAGCTGGACACTGACAGCGTCTCGCTGACCGTCGACTGGGATCTGAACGAGGCTTGGTCCCTGAAGTCCATCACGGCGCTGCGCACAATGGACAGAGCCAGCCCATTCGACTTCGACGGCTCCCCTCAGGTGTTTATCAACACTTTGCAGTACTGGGAATCCGAGGACTGGTCGCAGGAGCTGCAGTTGAGCTACTCCAGCGTCAACATCAACGCAGTGGCTGGCTTCTACTACCTTGACGCCGAGTACGAAAACACGGGCGTAACCCACCAGACGCCCTTTCTCCGGTTGCTGAGCAGCCATGTTAAGCACACCCACCAGGATGACCGGGGCGAGGAGTCATTCTCCGTCTATGCCAACGTGGATTGGGACATCAACGATCAGTGGCAGCTCTCCGTTGGCGGCCGATACACCGAGGACAAAAAGGACATCGACCAACTCGCGGACGTCACGCTCACCAATCACGTAGCCGCATTCGTGCGCATTCCGGGACTCGAGCAGGCACCACTGGTGCTTTCACCGAGGGGCGCGGCCATCCTGCCGAACTTGCCGTTCTTCAACTTCTTCCTGCCCCATCGAGACATTGACGGCAACATCATCGGGCGCGGCAACATGGAAACGGTCATCAACTATCCTGAGAACAAGATTGGGGACGATAAGTGGTCCGAGTTCACGCCCAGCGCCAGTCTCAGCTTCCGCGCTTCCGACAACACCCTGATTTACGGTGGGGTTTCCACCGGCTTCAAGTCCGGCGGGTTCACCTTCACTGGCCGGGCGTACAACGCATTGACCTTCGAACCGGAAACCGTGACCACCTATTCGGTCGGCCTGAAAACAACGCTTGCGGACGGCTCCCTGCGGTTCAACGCGGCAGCGTTCATCAACGACTACCAAGACAAGCAATACACGGTGATCGCCTTGGATGACACGACCGGCACCCTGCTGCAGCAGAACGACAACGCCGGTGAGGTGGAAACCCGCGGCTTCGAGTTCGAGTTGCTGTGGCTGCCGCCAGTGGACGGCCTGGCCTTGAATCTCAACCTCGGCTACTTGGATACGGACGTCAAGGAGCTGATCGATCAGGTGTCGCCGGGCATGCTCGGCAACGTGGCGGATGACCATGCCATGGGCTACGCGCCGGAATGGATGGTGCAGGCCCGGGTGCAGTACACGGCAAACTTGGGCGGCGCCGGCTCCCTGACCTTCGGCGCCGATGCCGACTACCGGGACAAGATGTACACGGACTCGCCCATCGACCTGACCAACCCGTTCTTCCTCGCCGCCGAATCCGACGACCGCATCCTCGCCAACGCGTTCGTGACCTACCGCTCCGACGACAGCCGGTGGCGCGTGACCCTGGAGGGCAAGAACCTGGGCGACAAGCGGGTGCTGGAGAACACCTTCAACGTCAGCAACTTCATACTCGGCGGCTACCAGCGCGGACGTACCTGGGGGTTGACCGTCGCCTACGAAATGAACTGAGCAGCCCTTAAGGGGCGGAGCAGGTGGTTAACCTCAACTATCGGGCATCAGCAGGTGCGCTGGCGCTGCTCCTGTGCACCGCCTGTGGCGGCACCTTGAAGGAAACACCGCCCACCGACGATACCGCCGCCATGCTTGAAGCCTGGGCCAACTACTACGCGGCAATCGCCGACCTGCAGGACAACCTGTTGGCCAGCGATTCGTTCAAGATCGATGATGCTCACCGGGCCGGCGCGATACAGCTCATGCAGAGCATCATCGCCTCCAACGTCGTGGGAGCGATGGGCGGCGGCGACGGATCCTACCCGCACATCAGGCTGCTGCTTTCACCCACCATCAAGATTGGCGTTGACAACCCCGACACCTTGTACCGGGCCGCCACCATCTCCAACCCCGACGGCGCCCATGCCTATCGCGTCTGGGGACAACTCGGCACCGCATCGGACTTCCTGCTGGAGCAGTTCTACGGCCCCGACCCCCAAGGCGCCATCAGCACCTTCGAAGACGACGACCTGATTGCTGGCGAGGACGGCAGCTTCGAAATCTTCCTCAGCGCCGAGCGGATGGGCGAAAACTGGATGGAACTTGCCCCCACCGACCGGCTCATCACCCTGATCATTCGCGACAGCTTCACCGATTGGGCAACGGAACAGCCCGCAACCGTCGAGATCAAGCGCATCGGCACCGACGGCGAAATGTCACCGCCCCTGCGTGAACGCGACCTGATTCGCCCGATCGAGCAGGCTACGGAGATACTCGAGCGTCAGGGCCGGTTCTGGCCCGACTTTTCCTCCAGGCTGCGCCTAGTCGGCGAGAACAACTTCATCGACTTCCGGGCAACGGAGTCGCTCGGAATCCCCACCCAGTTCTTCAGCGCCGGCTTCTTCAGCATCGCCCAGGACGAGGCGCTCATAGTCACCATCCCAGACGTCAACGCCGCCTATTGCGGCTTCCAAGTCGCCAACTTCTGGGCGGCCAGCCCGGACTGGATAAACCGGCAGACCAGCCTCTCATGGTGCAACGACGGCGCCCAGGCGGCGCCCATGCCGGACGGCGGGTACCAGTTCGTCGTCTCGCCCCGGGATCCCGGCGTACACAACTGGATCGACACGGCCGGCCTCAGCCAAGGCGTGCTCTACGCCCGCATCCAGAGCCCTAAGGGGGAGGATTTCGCGCCACCCGAAGTGCGTTCGGAACTGGTCAAGTTGAATGCGCTGGAGCAGAAACTGGAACCGGCAACCGTCCGCGTGGACGCGCAAGCCCGCAAGCGTGCCATCGCTGCACGCCAAGCCCATGCGCGACGCAGGTATCAAGCCTGGTAACGACCGTCGGAGGCGACGTCTAGAAGCGGTCCGGGCGAAACATGGCATCGTGTCCGCCATCCACGAACAGCACTGCGCCGGCGATGTGGGCGGCCTTTTCGGAGAGCAGGAAGAGCGCCGCGTTTGCCTGATCCTCGGGCTGCGCGCTTCGGCCGATGGGGATGGACTTGGCGAACTCCCGCATGCTGGGGCCGATTTGGGGATCCTGCAAACCGGCTTCGGTCATCGCGGTTTCGGTGTATCCGGGTGCCAGTGCGTTGAGGCGCACGCCGGCTTGGGCGGCGGCGGCGCTCCGGCCACGCATCCAGCGCCCCAACGCGAACTTGGCGCCGCCGTATAGCTGAAAACCCGCCATCGATTCGGCGAAGCCGATGGCTTTGTCCCGTTCGCCGTCCAGCAAAGCTTGCACGTAGCCATCCTCGTAGGGCATCAGGGTGGCCGAGTTGGAGCAGATCAGCACCGCTGCCCCTCGACGCTTTGCAAGCTCAGGCATCAGGGCCTCCACCAAGTCCACCGTTGCGAAAAAGTTGACCCGCGGGATCAGGGCCTTGTTGGGGTTTTCCGCGCCGACCCCCGCGCAAGGCACCAAGCCGTCGAGGCCATCCGGCGCACGGCGTTGAATTTCCGCAACGGCCGAAGCGAATTGGCCGCCATCCGCCAAGTCGGCGCGAATGTCGCTCTCCCCCAAGTCCACGCCGATGGCTTGGTGCCCCTCGGAATCTAGCGCCCGCTTGATGGCCTGACCAATGCCGCTGGCGGCGCCGGTGACGACGTATGTTCCCATGAGTGAGTCCTTACTTACGCAAGTTCGGCATCGATGCGGCTGGCCATCATCTGATAGGCGGCCGTGAGCATCTGGTTGACCTGCTCGAACGGCACCTCGTCGAGGTCGAACCTGGCGCTGAAACGGACGAGGCAGCCCTTGTCGCTCGGTTCCACGGTGACGGTTGCCTGGTAGTCGTCTACCGGCACGAAGGGATTCTTGACCACGCCGTAGCGAAGCTCGCGGCGCTCGTCGTCGCAGCCGAGCAGGAATTCGACGATGGGGGTGTCCATGCCCAGAATTCGCGCCGTGCGCCCTTCGTGCTCCCCCACCCGATAGTTGCCCGCCCCCACCA
>JAPPIX010000072.1 GCA_028820495.1 Gammaproteobacteria bacterium | reverse complement strand
CGTCGGCGTTTTCGATGATGCCGTTGTGGGCGATGCAGATTCGCCCGTTCGATTGGTGGGGGTGGGCGTTCACCTCATGGGGCCGCCCGTGCGTGGCCCAGCGGGTGTGGGCGATGCCGGCGCGGCCGGCTAACGGGGCACTGTCCAAGTCATCGACCAGGTCCCGTACCTTCCCAGCGCGGCGGCGCACTTCGACCGTGCCGCTCGCCTCCGCCACGACGCCGACGCCCGCCGAGTCGTAGCCCCGGTACTCAAGCCGCTGCAAGCCTTCCAGCAGAATGGGAACGACGTTACGGTCCGCGACCGCGCCAATCAGGCCGCACATGATGCGCCTGGCTTCAACCACTCGGGCGGATGAGTGGCAACGCATGACTTCGCTGTTGTTTCTGGCGACTTGTTCATGTTGGCAGAAGCGTTGAGGGTTGGACCATCCATTGAGAGAAGCCCTTCGATTATAGGAGTTTAGATAGCCGTGCGTATCGGGATGACGAACCGGCCCATGTGGCCAGGCCAGCTCGACCGTAGCTAGCCGATCGCGCCCTGTGACCGGAATCGCGTCGATGCGGTTAACATTGTCGCCATGAAGACTAGGCCAGACACTCAGGATGAACGGTTGGCCAGCGTAGAGTGCCATGCTCAGGCGAAGGGCGGACCCCAGCGCAGCTTGGTGCAGGGCGAGCTTCGCGCAGAGCAGTCAACCTCCGCTGATTCGCGCTACGAACTCGCCGATCTGCGGATCGGTGACGCCGGGGCACCCGACCCACTCGAACGGTACACATGGCCAGAACTGCGGGAATTGATCTACCAAGATCGCGAGTAGCTGTTCATGGTTAGGTTCCTGTACACGGCTGACTGGCAGCTGGGGATGACGCGGCACTTCTTGGCCGGTGAAGCTCAAGCGCGCTTCGACGGCGCTCGACTTGATGCGATTCGCGCAATCGGCGCTCTTGCGGAGAAGGAGAATTGCGCCTTCGTCGTGGTTTGCGGCGATGTGTTCGAATCGAACCAAGTTGAGCGACAGGTCATCGTGCGGGCGCTTGATGCGATGAGGGCGACCCCGCAAGTGACTTTCTACCTGCTGCCCGGAAATCATGACCCCTTGGATGCTTCGACGCTCTACAAGTCTCCTAGCTTCATCAATCATCGTTCTGACAACGTAGTTGTTCTGGAATGTCCTGACCCAGTGGAGGCAGCGCCAGGCATCGAGCTGATTGCGGCACCTTGGCTTACCAAACGGCCAATCGTGGACCTAGTGTCCAGAGCTTGCGCCGGACTCACCGCTGACGCCCGAGTCCGCATCGTCGTTGGGCATGGTGCCTGTGACGTGATCTCGCCGGACAAAGCCGATCCAGCGCTCATTTCCCTCTCGCAGCTAGAAGAGAATCTTGATGGGGGCCGGGTTCACTACGTTGCACTGGGCGATCGCCATTCCAAAACTGACGTGGGTGACTCGGGGCGAGTTTGGTATTCAGGAGCGCCTGAGCCCACCGACTACGTCGAGGTTGATCCGGGCAACGTCTTGCTGGTAGAGCTTGACACAAACCAAGTCCGTGTCGAGCCGAGGCCCGTTGGCACTTGGCGATTTCTACGGGATGAGCGGGCGTTGACCGGCGATGCCGATCTCGATGCCCTGGATGAATGGCTTTCGTGCTTGGACAGCAAAGACCGCACTATCGTCAAGCTGGCGTTGGTGGGTCAACTCTCCCTTATCCAAAAGGCCCGGCTCGACGATCTTCTCAAGCACCATGCCGACCTGCTGGCTGCCTTGGAGACATGGGAGCGGCGAAGCGAATTGGTGGTTGTTCCCGATGATGTTGATCGGGACGATCTTGGGCTATCGGGCTTTGCGCTCGAGGCGTTCGCAGACTTGGGGAAGTTGGCTGAATCCGGGGAAGAAGCGATGGTCGCTAGGGATGCCCTCGCCTTGCTGCACCGTCTGGCGAGGGCGGGGTAATGAGACTCCACCGGATGCGGCTAAAGAACTACAGAGGTGTGGACGAACACAATCTGGAGTTTTCCATCCAAGGCGTCACCATTGTTGAAGGAGACAACGAGGTTGGCAAGACATGCATCCCTGAGGCGCTTAGATTGATCCTGAGCGAGTTCGATTCGTCAACTAAGCAGCGGATAAGAGACCTCGAGCCCGTCCACCGTGACGAGGGCCCCGAGGTTGAAGTCGAGCTTTCCACCGGTTCGTACCGATTGGTGTTCACCAAGCGTTGGCGTCGCAGGTCAATGACCAGCCTCCAAATTTCTGCTCCCAAGCCAGAGCAGCTTACCGGTCGCGATGCGCACGAGCGGGTTCAGGCGATTCTTGAGGAAACGCTCGATCAAGATCTGTGGCAGGCGTTGAGCGTGCAACAGGGCGAGAAGCTCAATCTGCCCAGCTTCGCTCACTCTTCGCTTGGGCAGGCCCTCGACCGCGCAGCTGGCGGGGATGCGGCTGTCGGTGGTGACGACAGTCTTTTCGAGCGAATCGATGCGGAGCGCCAGCGGTATTGGACAGCGACGGGGAAGAAATCGAGGGATCGACAGACACTCGATGAACAAGTGAAGGATGCATCAAGTCGGGTTGAAGAGATTCAGGCGAAACTCCGGGACATTGAAGGCGATGCTAAGGAGGTGGCTCGGCTTGGCGAGGAAGAGCGCAAACTGATTGATGTGCGCGATCAGAGCTTCCAAAAGGAACAGGCACTCAGTGAGCGCATGACCGCACTGCGCGGCTTGAAATCAAAGCTGGAGGGACTCGAAGCCGCTCACAAAGCAGCCGAGACGAAGTATCAACAGATGGCCGAACGCCTTGAGCGCCGCCAAGAGCTGATTGAGGAACTGCGGGCAAAGTCCCAAGCGCTGTCGCGCTTGCAAGCGAAGGCTCGCGGTGCCGCTCCTGACCTTGAGTTGGCCATCGAACGCGGTCGAGCGGCAACCTCAGAACTTGAACGAGCACGTGTTGGCCTAAAGCAGGCGGAAGACTCTCTGCGCCAAGCCAATGCAGATCATGACCACCTCCGGGATTTGATTGACAAAGAGCAACTCTCCGAGCGCCACAAGCGCGTAATGGACGCGCAGGAAACACTACGGAAGGCATCAGCAATCCTCGACGCATCTCAAGTCAATGAGCAATTGGTTGCTCGAATCGACGAGGCCAAAGTCGCCGTCGAAAAGAGCCGCGCCGCTCGGGACGCCTCTGCCGCCTTCGTCGAAACAACGGCCTTGTCCCCCACTGGGGCACTGATCGACGGCGAGGAAGTTAACTTGGAGATCAACGCGTCGCGTTCATCAGTGGTCACTTCCGAGTGGGAGTTGGTTGTTCCGAATGTCGTCCGGGTTGGGGGCCGTCCGGGAAGTGACACCCGGGACTTGGCAGCGGAGTTCGAAGCGGCTGTGGAAACCTACAACAGATTGTGCGGTGACGGCGGGGTCAAGAACTTGGCGGAGGCTCGCCGGCAGGAGGATCATCGCCAAGAGGCGCTGCGGCAGCGTAATGGCGCGAGCAAGACGATTGAGCTGGACCTTCGAGACCTAACACCCGAATTGCTGGCCCAGAAGTTGGAAGCACTCGCCATTTCAACCGCCGCGTACCCGTCCAAGCGCGTTTCCGATGCGCCCCTGCCGAGCGGCTTCGAGGACGCCGAACGATTGGCGTCAGATGCGACACAAATTTTTGATGACTGTCAGGAAGATTTGCAGCGTTGCCAGGACAAGGCCGAAAGCGCCCGCCAACATAGGCATGAGCTTGAGCAGGCGAACGCGGCTCGACAGGCTCAGATCAGCAGTGCAGAGGATGCAGAGGCGCAGGCGAAGCACAAACTTCAAGCCGCCCGAGACGAACAATCCGACGAAGATCTCGACAACGCTCTGACCAATCAAAAGGCAAGGGTGGCTGACGCTCGCACGGCCTTGGAGGAGGTTCAGGAAGAGCTTCGCGTCCAAGACCCCGACTCACTGGAAGCTCTGCTTGAGAACGCAAGTAAAGCCAAGGAGAGGGCCGAGCGGAACTTGAGGGAAAACCAAGACAAGCATCTGGATGTATCGAGCAGGCTGGAGACTCTAGGCGAGCAAGGCGCGCACTCGGAGTTCAACGATGCGCAAAGCGAGCGCGCTCACTTGCAGCGTGAGCTTGACCAAACTGAAGCCCGCTCTCAGGCCGCGCTTTTGCTGTACGACACGTTCAAAAGGCATCGCTTGGCGGCTCACCAACGCTATGTCGCGCCGTTCAAGCAACGCATTGAAGGACTCGGACGCATTGTCTTTGGGCCGACGTTCGAGGTGGAATTAGACGCTGAACTCAGCGTGGCGAGCCGAACGCTCGACGGCAAAACCCTCAAGGTCGATCAACTCAGCGTTGGCGCCCAAGAACAGCTCGGCGTGATCTGCCGACTCGCCTGTGCCGCCATCGTCAGCGATGACGACGGCGGTGCCCCAGTGATCATTGATGACGCCCTCGGTTGGAGTGATCCGACGCGCCTCCAAGCGATGGGCGCTGCTATTGCTGCGGCGGGAAAGACGTGCCAAGTCATTGTGCTCACCTGCACGCCGGGCCGGTATGCTCACGTCGGTGATGCGCAGGTCGTGCGTCTGTCCGCCTGACGCATCCATCGGACGTCTGGCGACGCGGACGTAAATCCTAGGTACGTTGATAGATCCGTCAGTACGAACCTCCTATCTCGATCTCGATTGGAATTCGGGAATGGTGCTTAAGCACGCCCGCGCCGTTCTGCCTTATCGGCCTCGTTGCGTGGAAGTGCTGTCACCTACTCCCCGTTCGGCAAGCCAGATGCCGCCGAGCACGAGAGCCAACGCCAGGCCGTGATGGAGGTGGAAGTCCTCGCCGAGGTAGGCCACCGCGATGATGGCCGCGAAAACCGGCACGAGATTGACGAAAATCCCGGCGCGACCCGGCCCAATGATCTCCACCGCTATAATGAACAGCACTTGGGCGAGAAACGACGGGAGCAACGCGACCAGCGCGATCACAACCCAACCCTGCAGCGTGGGCGCCTGAAACTCGCCGAGCCAAGCTTCCGCGGCCACCATCGGCAAGGATGCGAGAAACGCCGATGCCGCGAGCACGGTAAACAACCCCAACGCCGTCGACTCCGGTCGCCGCCGCAACCCCACCGTGTATCCCGCGTAGAGCACGACCGCGAGCACCACTAGCAAGTCCCCGGTGTTGAAGCGCAGACGCAGCAGGCGCTCGGCCTCCCCTGCCGATGCGACGACAGCGACACCAGCCAAGGTTACTGCGGCACCCACCCATTGCAGCTTTCGCGCTGGCGTCCGGTAGGCGAGCCACGCGCCCGCCAGCACAAGGGCTGGCATCATGCCTTGGATGATGCCCATGTTGACGGCCGTTGTGTGGTGGGCGGCGATGTAGAAGAGGGCGTTGAAACTGGCGAAGCCGAGGGCGCCCATTGCGAACAGGAACCCGAGGCGTGGCTTTAGGTGCGGCCAATCACGCACCAGCGCCTTGGTGTTGAACGCTGCCAACAGCAACACCACGAGAAGCCAGCGCAACGCCACCACGACCATGGGTGAGGCCTCGCCCACCAGGAGTTTCGCAAACGTCGTGTTGGCGCCGAAACAGATCGATGTGAAGGTGAGCAGGAGGTACGCGCGCGAGGTGGCGGCACCCGTGCGATCTTCAGCCCCGGCAGCGACCAAGTCCGCCCCGCTTCAACGTGATTTGCGCCCAGGCCGCGTCCAGCCGTCGATGTTCCGCTGTCGGCCACGGCCCACGGCGAGTTCTCTCTCCCCAACCCGTTTTGTGATGGTGGAGCCGGCGGCGATAAAGGCTCCAGACTCGATGGTCAGGGGCGCGACCAAGGTGGCGTTGGTGCCAATGAACACGTCGTCGCCGATTTCCGTGTGATGCTTGTCCGCACCGTCGTAGTTGCAAGTGACAGCGCCGGCGCCGATGTTGCTGTCCGCGCCGATGTCGGCATCGCCCAGATAGGCGAGGTGGCTGGCCTTGACGCCTGCACCCAAGCGGGCGTTCTTGGTTTCGACGAAATTGCCCACCTTGGCTTCTTCCCCCAGCGCCGTGCCCGGCCGCAGCCGGGCGAACGGTCCGATGCGGCAGCGGGCGCCGATGCGGGCGCCCTCGATGACGGTGTAGGCCTCTATGCGTGCGTCGTGGCCGATTTCTGCGTCCTCGACCACCACGCCCGGCCCGAGATGCACCCGCTCGCCAAGCGTCACGCGTCCCGCCAAAACCACGTTGGCGTCGATGAAGCTGTCTTGGCCGGCAGTTACGTCGCCGCGAACGTCCAAGCGGGCAGGGTCCGCCAAGCTCACCCCAGCAGCCATGAGCCGTTGCGCCTCCCGCCGCTGAAGGACGCGCTCGGCCTCGGCGAGCTGCGCACGGTCATTGATGCCGAGAATCTCGTCGGCGTCCTCGGTGCGGATGCCTGCAACTTGCATCCCGTCAGCAATGGCCAGCGCCACCAGGTCGGTGAGGTAGTACTCGCCTTGGGCGTTGTCGGGCGTCACTTGCGCCAGCAGGCGGCGCAGCGCAGCGGCGGGCAGCGCCATCAATCCGGCGTTGACCTCGCGGATGGTTCGTTCCTTCTCGTCGGCGTCCTTGAATTCAACGATGCGTGCAATGCCTCCATCGCTGCCCCGCACGATGCGCCCCAATGCTGCCGGATCATCGGGTTCCGCGGTGACCAAGGCCAACGCGCCTTCCCGGGCGGCATCCACGCAGGCTTGCAGGGTGGCTTGGCCAACCAAGGGAACGTCCGCGCACAGCACCAGAGCCACTGCCGCATCATCGACCCAGGGCAGCGCTTGTGCCACCGCGTGGCCGGTGCCCAGCCGCTCGCTTTGCACGACCCATCGAACAGCGCTTGCGGTGCTGGCCTGAACCTCCTCCGCACCATGGCCGATGACCGCCAGCACATCGTCGGGCCCGAGCCGTTGAGCCGTCGAAACGACGTGATCAAGCAGCGTTCTGCCACCGATGCGATGCAGCGCCTTGGGCAGCGCGGAAGCCATGCGCTTGCCCTCACCAGCGGCGAGGACGATGACAGCGAGTGGAGGGCGCGTGGCCATAGGGACGATGGTGGGCCGCAGTCAAAACAAATGTATTCACAATTATAGGCAGGAATGGGCTGCGGACGTTCGCACCGATTGAATCCGGACGCGCAGGGCGCGGGTTGCGGTCTATAATCCTGCCAACCCAACCAACGCGGCCGAAATCCCATGCTCTGGGCCGACTCGAATCCCGCCCCTGCCGCTCCCGCAGCCAGCGGTGAAAACAAGCTGCGGCCCCAAGACCGCGCTGTGCATCATTGGTATCGATTCGTCCTGTCCTTCCCCCCGCACTTGGTGCAGAACTACTTGAGTCGATTTGGCGTCGAATCGGGCGACACCGTGCTCGATCCGTTCTGCGGCACCGGCACCACTTTGGTTGAATGCAAGAAACAGGGGGTGGGCAGCGCCGGGCTTGAGTCCAATCCCATTGCCCACTTTGCAAGCGCCGTGAAGGTTGACTGGTTGACCTGCAACAAAACGCTGGTCTCCGAAGCGGAGCAAGTTGCCCGAGCGGCAACAAAAAGGATTGTGAACGAGCAAGTGGGATGTGGAGGGAATGCGCGGTTGCTGGAGGCTGAAGGGAAGCCTTCGCTCTTTGATGAGTTTGCCGTTGCCAATGGAACGGACGCAGGTCTGCGGCGACTCGAACCGGAGCAAATGAAGCTTCTGCTCAAGGATTCCATCAGCCCTTTGCCTCTGCACAAGACCTTGACGCTGCTAGAGGCCATCGACGGATGCAGCTCACCGCCTTTGCGAAAGTATGGACGGCTGGCGCTCGCCAACGCCTTGGTGCAGCGCATCGGCAACCTAAAATTCGGGCCGGAAGTGGGCGTTGGCCGGATTCGGGGGGATGCTCCAGTCGTTGAGGCTTGGCTGGCCGGCATGAAGACAATCGCTCACGACCTCGCGCAGTTTAGGCATCGCAGCGACGTCGCGTCCCAGGTCGTCAAATCGGATGCTCGCCAAGCCGATGAAGCCTTGGCGCCAAGGTCCATCGACGCCGTCATCACCTCGCCACCCTATCCCAACGAGAAGGACTACACTCGCACAACGCGCTTGGAATCCGTTGTTCTCGGGCTGGTGCGCAGCCGGGCGGAATTGCGCCAATTGAAGCAAGGCTTGGTCCGCTCGAACACCCGGGGCGTCTATGTGGCGGACACCGACGATCAAGCCATCGCGGGAAACCAAGCGATTGACCGCATTGCTGAAGCCATTGAGCAACGGCGCATCGAGTTGGGAAAAACCTCGGGGTTTGAGCGCCAATACGCCCGCGTGACCCGCCTGTACTTTGGTGGCATGGCTCAGCACTTCGCGTCTTTGCGCGAGGTGCTCAAACCCGGCGCAAAGCTCGCCTATGTGGTCGGCGACCAAGCGTCCTACCTGCGTGTGATGATTCGCACCGGCCAGCTTCTTGCGGAAATCGCGGAATCGCTCGGCTACAGAATTCTGGGAATCGACCTGTTCCGCACCCGGCCATCGACCGTCACGGGAGAGCAGTTACGGGAGGAGGTGATCGTGATGGAGTGGCCGGGAAAGTGAGTGAGAAGACCACAACATCAACAGGGGCGTCGAAGTCCAACCTATATAAGACTCTGATTGAGAAGATATTTTTGGACCGCTACGCAGATGGTGCAATAGAAGTTCCCTTCGAGCGAAGCGACATCGAAGACGCGGCAAGCGCTATGGGTGTGCCCTTGCCGAAGAACATCGGCGACTTGGTTTATTCGTTTCGCTACAGGGCACCAATGCCCGAGTCCATTTTGGCAACTCAAACAGAGGGCCGCGAATGGGTGATAGAGGGCGCAGGCCGAGCGAAGTACCTATTCCGATTGGCGCAGGTCAGCCGCATCGTGCCAAACCCCGACCTAGTGACCGTCAAGCTGCCCGATGCCACCCCTGAAATCGTTTCGGCGTATTCGCTGTCGGATGAGCAAGCATTGCTTGCCAAAGTTCGATACAACCGCCTGATCGATGTGTTTCTGGGTGTTGCTGCATACTCGCTTCAGAATCACCTTCGTACCACTGTTTCCCATGTCGGTCAGATCGAAATTGACGAAATTTATGTGGGCGTCGATCATCAAGGACGGCAATACGTGATGCCAGTGCAGGCCAAGGGTGGTTCCGACCGTTTGTCGATCGTTCAGACAAAGCAGGACATTCAGTGTTGCGGGGAACGATTTCCGCACCTCATTTGCCGCCCAATCTCGACGCAATTCATGAGCGGCGACCTCATCGCATTGTTCGAGCTTACGATCGAGGAAGACGAAGTGAGAGTTGTCGAGGAACGGCACTACCGACTCGTTCCATCCGAGCACATTACCGCTAAGGAACTAGCCGCCTATGCGAGGCGGCTATGAGTGACTCCCGGCTTCTTGGGGAAGAGAGCGGAAGCAGCCCCAAATCTACCCGCCAGCACCCGTCTGAGTGCGCTGTGGCTGCAATGCAGCAGGCTTCGCTCGAAGCTGGGACGGATCGGTTGTCCATGAAGGAAATTGAAGCCGAAATCCAGGCGGTGCGTAGGGAGCGGCGAGAACGCCGAAAATGCATGTAATTGCGCATGGAATTGGGTGCAGGTGTTTGGGTGTCCCGATTCAGCACACTTGAGAAAGTGATGTGATTGGCGGTCTCGTCAATTGACATTGTCAAGTCCTACAGAGATGCGGAATCGTCGGAGGTCTCGTGAGCCAACCTGCGTGCGGAAGCCGCGGCCGGCCCGCGCCCGAAATTGACCCAACCGCTTAGTTCCGCCATATTCGCCAGCCTTTTCGTAGCAATCGGGACGACCCTATGTGCAGAACGCTGAGCATCCTGATGCTCTTGATGGTGGCTGCCGCAAGCCATGGTGTCGAGCGGCCCAACGTGATCATCATGCTGGCCGATGATCTCGGCTGGGCGGACGTCGGGTTTCACGGTGGGGACATCGACACGCCGAGCTTGGACCGGCTGGCCGCCGAGGGCGTGCAGTTGGACCGCTTCTACACCACCCCCATCTGCTCGCCGACGCGGGCGGCGCTGATGACCGGGCGCAACCCCATTCGGCTCGGCGTCGCCTACGCCGTGATCCTGCCATGGAGCAACAACGGCATCCACCCGGACGAACGGTTCCTCCCGGAGGCCTTTCTGGACGCCGGCTACCAGACCGCGATGGTCGGCAAGTGGCACCTTGGCCATGCCCAGGAAACCTATCACCCCAACCGGCGCGGCTTCGAGCACTTCTACGGCCACCTGCACACGGAGGTGGGCTACTTCCCGCCGTTCGCCAACCAGGGCGGCAAGGATTTCCAGCGCAACGGCGTCTCAATCGACGATGAGGGCTACGAAACGGAACTGCTCGCCCGGGAAGCGAGCCGTTACATCAAGGCGCGCGACCCGGACCGGCCCTTCTTCCTCTACATGCCGTTTCTGGCGCCGCACACGCCGTTGGAAGCGCCCGAGGAACTGATCGAGAAGTACGCGGACATCGAAACCGACCTGCCCCCGGCGCGCAGCCGCCAAACCGACGGGACGCGGCGCACCGCCAAGCTCCTGCTGCAAGACAGCGCCCGGCCGCTGTACGCTGCGGTGGTCGATGCCATGGACCAGGCGATCGGCACCGTGCTCAACACGCTCGATGCCGAAGGCATCGCCGACAACACCATCGTGCTGTTCTTCAGCGACAACGGCGGCGCGGCCTACTCCGTGGGCGGTGCCAACAACGCGCCGCTTCGGGGTGGCAAGGGCGAAGCCTTTGAAGGCGGCATCCGAGTGATATCGCTTCTGCGGTGGCCTGACCGGCTCCCGGCCGGGGGCAAGATGGATCAGATCATGACGGCGATGGACGTGTTCCCTACCCTCATGGATGCGGTGGGCATTGAACCGGGGGAACACTTCCCTTGGGACGGCCAAAGCCTTTGGCCAGCAATCGCCGATGGCGCACCCGCGCCGCGCAGCGAGGATGTCTTCTTCGTTTCCGAGACGCCCATCTACGGCGAATTCCACCTGACGGTCTTCAATGAGGAATGGAAGCTGATGCAGGAGGTGATTCAGGACCAGGTCACCACCAGTGTCACCAACCATCTGTTCCGCATTGCCGAGGATCCCAACGAATACAACAACTTGGCGTCAGCCTATCCCGACATCGTGCAGGACTACGCGGATCGCATCCGCCGCTGGCGCGCCCTCTATCCCATCCAGGGCACCCGCTCGGCGCTGGTGCCGCCGCCCGGCTGGCGCGCCCCCAAGGACTGGGCGACCTATCCGCGTCCGGTGGAGTCGCTGCAGCCCGAAGCCGCCAAGGGCATGGCGCCCACGGAGACCATCAACCGCGTGCTCGACATGCAGCTTGGCGAACGCGGCCGGCTGGTTTACGACTGCGAAACGCGCTGGTACCTGGCGGGGCTCTGCACGAAGAACTCAGATCCCTAGCGCCGATTCGGTGGCGTCGATGCGGCTCTTCAGCCAGCCGGTTTCGCTGTAGTTGCTGCCTTGCTGGTAGGCCCGGTCGAGGAGCTGATTCAGGGCGTCCAGGCGGGCTTGCAGCAATTCGGGGTGATCGGGCTGGCTGGCGAGCCCGAGGTCCACCCAATGCAGCGCGGCTTCCAACTCGCCCGTTTGCAGGCTTTGCCGGGCCATTGCGGCCAGCGGTTCGGGGCCGCCGGCGAGCGCGGCGATGTCGGGATAGAGCTCACGAATCTGGACCGGGTAGAGTTCGGTGGTGGATTCGAAGTGAAACCAAGTGCTGTAGTGCTCCCAGATGCTGCGCACGTTCCAGGACACCTTGCCGTGGCCTTGGCTCAAGGCGAGTTCCGGCGGTAGTTGAACGTCCCGCATCAGTTGCCAAAGGGAATCGCCCCGGTTCATGCCCGCCACCGTTTGGTCGTGGATGAACTGCGTTGCGTCGCGCATCCTTTGCATGTCCTGGCGGACGCGTTCCGCGCTGCTGATGGGGTCGAAGTGGCTGGGCAGCACCATCTCCGGCCCGAGCTCGATCAGCCGATCGAGGGAGCGCACGTAGGCCAGCGGGTCGCGGAACTTCTCGCCGCGCAACGTGAACAGGTTCGGCACCATGGGAAACAGCGGGCCGAAAAAGTCGCCGCTGAACAACAGGCGCTGATCAGGGAGCCACAGCACCAAGTTGTCGTCCCCCTCCGCACCACCTGCGGTCGCGATCGCCTCGAAGCGAACGCCGCCCAGGGTGAAAGCGTAAACGTCCCCCTCCGCCACCTCGATGTCCGGGGTGATGCCGCCGTAGGCATTCATGCCGCCTTCCGGCGGCTCCTCCGGCATGAAGGTGTACAGAAGCCGGTTTCTTGACCAGAAGTGCCGCTCAAGGTCCTTGAGATAGCGCTGGCCCTCCAAGAACTTGGCGTGGGTGACCACTTGGGCGTCGGGAAACTCGGCTAGCCAGAACTTGGTGCCGCCGATGTGGTCGGCGTGGGAATGGGAGAGCACGATGTGGGTGACTTCGCCGGGCACAGCATCTTGCAGCAGGCGCTTGTGCTTGGCCGCTTGGGTGGCAAGCCCCGTATCGAACAGCACAAGGCCCTCGGCGGTGCGGATCAGGAAGGTGTTGCCCACGCCGGAAGCGCGAAAGACATCGGCGGCGGGTTGATCCACTCCGACCTCGATGTGCTGCAGGCCGGCGACGGTTTTCACGTCCGTCCGATCATCCAGTTCGGTTTGCGAGGCGATGTAGGAACTGGCCAAAGTGCCCACGGCTTCCGCCCGGCGTTCGTCGATCACCCGGGAGAGGCCGGTGTCCCGCAACACATAGCCCAGCACGATTCCGAGCAGCAGCATGCCGAGCCATTTCAAGACGTTAACCATGGCGCTCTCTCTGCCTTTCCCGTTCGGCCCCTCGTTCCGCGGCAGCCCGCTGGCCGGCCTTTAGGGCCGGTACTTGATCCGCTCGCCCTCAATCGCGATGTAGTTCAGCTTCTGCAGACCGCTGACCAGCGCGTCGAGCTGCTCCTCGGTGAGGCTCTTCCCAAACAGGTTGTTGATGGTGGTGCGCACCGTGCGCACCTTGCGCGGGCGCGACTTGCCCTGCATGTCGAAGTTTCTGACCACCTTTTGGATCTGGTCGTCAAGCGAGCCGGATTCATCCGCCCGCAGCCAGGGAATCTCAAACAGGCCCTTGCGGCGCTCAACTTGGATGCCGCTCTCCTTGAGATGCTTGATGAGCGGATCGAACCCGGTATCCTTGGAGACTAGGTGGAAGTGGTCGTCTGACCCGGGCTTCGCCAGCCTGCCGAGGTAGTAGGCGATGTGGAAGTCGAGCGCGTTCCTGCCGCTGCCGGTGATCTCAATGTACTGCGCATCGCTGCCGAAGGCCTGCATCTCGAACACCAAGTCCCTTGGCAGCCGCGTCTGGTTCGCGCCCACGAACACAATGATCCGGAAGTCGACTTCCTGCGAATCGCCCTTCAACGCCGCCAAGTTTTTCGGCTGAACGTTCTCGTAGTCGATCAGCACATGGTGGGTGGCCATCGCCTACCCCAAGAGCCCGACACACGCTGATTGTAGAACGAAGATTGGCTGCCGTACCACTGCCAGGCCGAGGCGGGCCCGCTCAGGCCTACAGGCTGGGATCATCAATTTCCGGGCTGGCAGGGTTTCCGGCGGGCTTCAAGGGCTGCCGCCCCTGCCGTATCCTCCGGGCCGAGAGAATAGCGGACGGAACCTGCCATGGAGTACTTCCCCAACCTCCCAGTGAGGGACTTCGACCAACCGGGGGCATGGGCGAAGGCGAAGGAAGCCCAAGGCTGGCACGGCATCTGCGCCAGCGACCATCTTTTTCTGGGCGACCATCGTTATCCGCACGTCTTCTTAACGGCCATGGAAATGGCCGGCGCCACCGAGCGCATCACGGTGACCACGTCGTTCGCCAATAACCTGTTCCGCTCGCCCGTCGAGTTTGCGCAGGCAGCGCTGGCCCTGCAGATGTTCTCGGGCGGGCGATTCGAGGCCGGGCTGGGGGCGGGTTGGGCGGCGGCCGAGATGCGGGCAATGGGGATGGCCTATCCCGACGGCCCGACGCGGGTGAGCCTGTACGTCGAGGCGCTGCAAATCGCGGCCGCCTTGATCCGCACCGGACAGTGCCGCTTCTCGGGCGAACATTACCGAATCGACATTGCCGGCGAATCCGCCATCGGCCCCACGCCGGCCACGCCGCCGCCGCTGATTGCATCCGCGGGCGGCCCCCGAGCGCTCCGCGAAGTGACCCCGCTGGTGGATCGAGTGGAGATCAAGGCCAGCGCTCGCGGCACCCGCGGCGGCGCACTCGACCTAGCCACGGTGGCCACGGTCACGGAGGATGAAGTCAAGCGCAACGTCGAGCGCGTCAAGGCCATCGACGCGGCCAAGCCCTTGGGCATCTTCCTG
>JAPPIX010000267.1 GCA_028820495.1 Gammaproteobacteria bacterium | reverse complement strand
AGGACTTCATCGACCAAACCCGCTTGCTGATTGAGCAAGTGCTGCCGGAGGTGGCAGGACTGAAGTAGGCTACCAGGGAAACTGACAAGGAGGCATGGACGCGTAGAAAGATTGCCTGCGCTAGGAGGAGAGGGCTAATCTACCGGATGGGGCAGTGATGGCCACAGACTGTTTTGGATCGCATTTCTCGATGAAACACACGACACCGGTCATCGAGCGGCGCCATTTCCGATACACCACAAGAAGAACAAACCGTTGGAAGCAACTCTTACTTGGCTGGACCTAACGGCCAGCGACCGAGACCAAATGCGTCGGGTCCTTGACCTGTTCAGGGAACAAGGAACCGTTGATGAGATGGGACTAGGCACAGTGCGGGATGCGCTCTCGAACGTGCTTTTCCCCGGCATAACCTCGATACAGACTCGGCTTCGCTACGTCCTCTTTATTCCGTGGATTTACCAGCGGTTGGAGGAACGCGGAATACCTGCGGATCGGATTACTGATGAGGCTCGGCAGGGTGAGATCGCTCTGATTGAGCCGCTAGCAAACTCAGCGGATAACGAGGGTGTCTTTGGCCGTTTTTCCGGTGCATCATTGCAGCGACTGCCGAGTTCCGTCTATTGGGGACTGCTCCGTCGGCTTGGGATGTTTCAGCATCGAGGCAGTCAGAGCTGGTATCATAGCCGCTTCGCTTCTTTGTATCGATCTACCGGCGGTGTCGAGCGACCTGACGATCCCGGCGTGGACCACCAAGCAGCGTCGAACTGGCATCCGCGCCTAGTCGAGCTTCGCCCAACCGAGTTTCCAAGTGAGATTTCCTTTGCATTGACTCGAGATGAAGCGGATTTCATACAGAGCCGGATTATGGAGAGTTGCTCTGGCACCCTGCTTGCTTGGTTGGTGAGTCGCAGCCGCGATACCCCTGCCCAAAACTTCTGGGAGGATTCCGATGCCCTTGCAGCAGGCGACAAGGTGGCCAAGACAGTGGAACTGGCGCGGCGATTTTCCCTGCATGTAGAAGGCATGCCACTGTTGTACAACTTGTTGCTTGCGGAACGGTTGGCGAAGTTCGTAAAGGAGCCGAAAGAGGAAGTTTCCGTGGATACGTACCGTGCCTTCTGGTCGGAGTGGGCGGGGCGCGAAGCCTCGGAGAATGTCTACGATCTGAAACCCCTCTTGAGCGTTGTCGGTGGCCTTGCCCCGAGACAACGCGAGTTTATCGAGGGATGGACAGCCAGATTGGCGGTGGTTGGTGTGCGTGAGGCCGTGGACGATCCTCAGCTGCGCAGACTAATAGTAGCCCGTGAACATACGCTGAAGAAGGCGCGTGCCCGCATAGCAAACACCAAACGTCTTTTGGTCTGGCAAGGTAACTCTGGTACGGGGCGCATGGACTTCAACTGGTTTCGTGTGCGTCGCATGCTTATCGACCTCCGTCAAGGATTTGCAAGCTAGTGCTTTCTCCGGACACCCGCGCCGTTGCGATGGACCTGTTGCGTGCGCCGGTGGGTTATGGCCTCGACCTTGCGATCCTCACCACTTACACGTTAGATCTAGAAGCACTGCTAGCGCTACCATTAGCTGTACTGGCCCGAGCTGACGGCAGCATAGAAGACTTGCTGGATGATCCGCTATTGGTGCTGGAAGCTCTGCGGGAGGCTGGCAACCGCATACACGTCTTTGTTGATGAAACTGGCATTGCTGCACCACGGAGGCAGAGGGAGTTGTACGCCACTTTGGAATCCAGTGTGCATGCGGTTCGAGCTAAAGGCGTCTTCCATCCAAAAGTATGGGTAGCTCGATTTGTTCCCAAAGAGGCGAGCGGTGATGGGCTTACGGCGTTGCTTCGGGTAGCCGTGATGTCCCGCAACCTCACTTACGACCGATCTTGGGATGTAGCTTTGGCCAGCGAGGCGCCAGTAGGCCGGAGGCGGGTTGCCACCAGCAGACCGCTAGGTGAGTTGCTGATTGCGCTTCCGAAGTTGGCAGTCACTTCGCTTCCAACGGATTTGACGGGGCAAGTCAATGAGATAGCGGAGCAGGCCCGGCGTACCAAGTTTCCCGCACCGGAAGGTTTCGGCTCGCCAATAGCGTTCCACACGTTAGGCCTAGCCAGCTCCGGTCGATGGCCGCCACGAATTGACGCCGCACGAAACGTCGTTGCCGTCGCGCCCTTTGTCCGTAAAACCGCACTAGATAAGGTTGTCGGCTTGAGCGAAGGGGACCGCGTGCTGATCAGTAGGTCAGAAGAACTTGACGGTCTTTCAGAGGAAGCACTGTCTCCTTGGCGGGAGGTGCTTGCGTTATCCGATTCCGCAATTGGAGAAGCAAACGATGAAGCGAGTTATCCATCGAGGCTGCATGCCAAACTGCTCGGAGTGGAGCACGGCTGGGATGTGACTTGGTTTGTTGGATCTGCCAACTTAACGCGAGCAGCGTTCTTCGGTAACAACGTGGAAGTAATGGCCGAGGTCACTGGCCGGAAAAGCAAGGTGGGCATTTCGAAGTTTTTGGACAACATCCGCGACCTATGCTCGCCCTACCATCATCAGTCTGTGCCAGACACAAAAGACGAGGTAGCGCGCAGGGCTGAATCCAAACTCGACAAAGCTCTTGAGGCTCTGCTGGCTGCTAAGTTCAAGATAGTGTGCGCTGCTAGAGGTGACTGCTGGGAGTGGCGGTTGCAAGGCGAAATCCAACTGTCCGACGAGATTAACGCCCATGTTTGGCCGGTTTCGATCGCCGAAGAATCCGCTTGTCCTCTTGTGCAGCCAATTTCGCTCAACATGCACGTGTCCCAGTTGACAGCCTTTGCTGCATTTCGTCTGAGTGTCGATGTAAGCGGTGTGGATGATCGAAGGCTAGCTCTAAGGTTGCCCATTGAAGGTGTGCCCGAAGAGCGATTGGCTCACGTGCTGCGCTTGCTGATCGACAGCACAGATCGTTTTCTTGCGTTCCTGCGCGCTTTGCTAGGTGGCTTGGACAGACTAGGGGAGTTGGTGACTGGTGACGATAGTGGCCCTGATTCGGTGTGGCGCCTGGGTTTCGGTGGGGAGACCTTGTTGGAAGACATAATCCGGGCAGCATCCCGAGACCCCACCCGCTTGGAAACGGTGCGGGAGTTGATCGCCGACTTGCTTAAGACTGAAGAGGGACGGAGAGTTCTCCCCAAGGATCTGCACCTCATTTGGCAGGCCGTCGAAAAGGCTCTCGCATCGAGGACGATCTCGTGATACGGCCCGATGTCAAAAGGGTGCTGGACCGCCTCAAGCCTTTCCAACGCCGGACGGTCCACCACGCATTCGACCGTCTGTTCACTGCCAAGGACAGTACTGCCCGTTTTCTAGTGGCCGACGAAGTAGGATTGGGAAAGACTTTGATTGCCCGGGGCATTATCGCTCGCGCCATCGATCATCTGTGGTCTGAGGTTGGCCGTATCGACATCATCTATATCTGCAGCAATGCCAGCATCGCCCGGTCTAACCTACCCAAATTGCAGATAGAGGGAGCGCTGAACCACTCATTCGCTCTAGCCACTCGCCTCACTATGTTAGCGACGGATCTCGTTGGTGTGGGCGGAAAAGGTCTGAAGGACAATAAGCTGAACTTCGTCAGCTTTACGCCGGGTACGTCATTTCGGTTGGGCCATTCGGGTGGTCAGGCGAGGGAGCGGATGGTGTTGTTTCGGTTGCTGGAGCCGCTAGTCGATCGGCGACTAAGGACAGGGTTGATGAATTTCCTCCAACACAACGTGCGGGATAGGGAAGCATGGCGGTGGCGACTCGGCAATGAACACATCCCCGTTGAGGCATCCATACAGTTCGAATTCGAGAAATCCTACCGACAATCCCAGCTTGAGAGCGAGATCCAAGATACCATCGATGAGTGGTTCCGCCGTTCCCGGACTTCGTGGCCTTGGGAAGCGCGTTATCGCCGCAACACTCTGCTTGGCCAACTCCGCCAACTGTTAGCTGAGAAATGTGTGCAAGCGCTACAACCGGACTTGGTTATCTTGGACGAATTCCAGCGTTTCAAGACTCTGCTAGATGCTGATGACTCAGATGCGGGAGCCCAACTGGCTAGGTCTCTGTTCAATGCCATGACTCCAGAAGGCGCACCAGTGCGGACTCTTTTGCTATCGGCCACACCCTACAAGCTCTACACGACGGATGCGGAAATCGACCAAGAAGACCACTACAAGGACTTCATCGCCACTACCCGGTTCTTAGTCAAGGGCAATGAGAGTCGGCTAAGCCTGCTGAGAGGGCACATTACGCAGTTCGGCACTCTACTCAAGACTGCTGCAAACGGAGCTGAGACTGAGGGCTTAGTCCGAGCTAAGAAGAATCTAGAAGATGCTCTGGGACGGTTGATGGCACGCACGGAACGGATCACGGCCAGCGCCAGTCGAGATGCGATGGTCAAGGACGAGGTTGTGCAGGGCACCATCACTCCCAAAGACGTACATCAGTACCTGGGCACCGATGCGTTGTTTCGCGTGGTGGGCGATCGAGATCCGCTGAAGTTGTGGAAATCTGCCCCCTACTTGGCCCACTTCATGCATGGTTACAAGTTCAACGAACGATTGGTGGAAAAACTAAAAGACTCGCCCAGTGAGGTTGTCAACGTGGTGAAGGAGCATCCCGAGGCGTTTCTTTGTCGACGTGATCTTGAGAAGTGGCAGCGCCTTGATCCGGCCAATGCCAAGCTGCGGGACGTTGCCTCGGATCTGCTTGATGGAGGCCTATGGAAGCTCCTGTGGATCCCGCCCACTGTCCCCTACTGGCCACTCGCAGGGCCGTTCAAAGGCATGGAGATGGTCACCAAGACGTTGCTTTTCTCCGCATGGAATGTAGTTCCTGATGTAGTGACGGGCGTGTTGAGCTATGAAGCGGAGCGACGGATGATTGCCAGTGGGGCCAAGGCCTATGGGGATCAGCCGGACCAACTATTGAAGCTGGATGACGCTGGCAGCCGCCATCGGCTGCTGCTTTTGCTATTGCCCTGTCTGCCACTAGCAAACATTCATCCACTGGAGGCGTTCGCGGTTGGGAAGCGGCCTCGGACTTGGGTCCGTGCCCGCGTCGAAGAGCTGCTGCGGAAACACCCTGATCCATCCGAGGGAAGGGTTGACAAACGGTGGGAGTGGGCTGCGCCGCTAGTGCTGGACCCAGGGTTGCGCAGTTTTCTGATCAAGTGGCGTGAAGACAGCGAGCTTCCGCGCCCTCAGGCGGATCGTTTCAATAGCTACTTGGGCGATCTGATTGAACTGGACCCGACAACATTGGGCAAGCGTCCAACAGGCCTAGCCAACCTGATCACAGATTTGGCTATGGGCTCACCAGCCATTCTCGCCACTCGGATGGTTGGCGCCTCGGGAGTGAGCGAAGATGTACAGAGACGCGTCGCGGTACAGGTCGCCGACGCGTTCTGGCACTTGTTCAACCGCCCAGCGGTAGTTTCGTTGCTGACAAAAAACCTCTACGCAAATGCCCGGAAGAACAGTGCAGAGCGACGATATTGGCGCTTGGTTCTAAGATATTGCCGGGAAGGCAACTTGCAAGCCGTGCTGGACGAGCACTGGCACCTGTTGTGGGAGCAGAATGCATGGGGTGCTGATGCCGATTTAGATTCTGTTGCCCGCACGTGTGCAGGGAATCTCGCAGAATCTATCGTGCCTATGCCATCGCGGGTGCATGTCCGTTTTTTTGATCGACTGCTCAAGGGCGAAGTATCGGAAAACGACGTGTTGCGCGTTCGCACGATCTTCGCTTTACGGTTTGGAAACACCCATTCGGAACAAGATGCACAGAGCGCTGAAAAGCGGGTGACCGCGGACGCGGTACGCATGGCATTCAACAGCCCATTCCGGCCCTTTGTGCTTGCCAGCACGTCTGTGGGCCAAGAAGGATTGGACTTCCATCCTTGGTGTCACCGCATCACGCATTGGGACTTGCCGGGTAACCCGGTAGATATGGAGCAGCGTGAAGGCCGTGTGCACAGGTACAAAGGACACGCGGTACGGCGCAACGTCGCAGCCGCACACGACGAAGAGGCCTTGGCAACATGGGAGCCCAAGAAGGACTTGTGGCAAATTCTGTTTGACTTGGCAGACAGAGCGGCTCGCGGGGCGAACGAAAGCGACTTGATTCCGTTTTGGATTGCGCCGGGACAACATCTGGTGCAGCGCCGCGTTCCTCTTCTTCCCTACACTCGCGAAGTCGAAGTCTTCGAGCGGCTCAAACGCCAGCTGGCCGCGTACCGCGTAGTTTTTGGCCAACCCCGTCAGGAAGAGTTGCTCACGTTGTTGGGCAACACGGATGTCAGCAAACTGGGTAGCTGGGCCATCGACATGTCGCCTCCCGAGAAAGACAATTGGCTCTGACTCAGCTTACGCCAGTTCTGTTTTTCATTGATTCCGATGCGACTGATACGATCAGGTCCGCCGTCAGCGCAGAGCGTGTTCTGTTACTTTCGGCCTGTCTGCCGTCATGGATGGCAGGGGCGATGGACGTCGGCTACGACCACTGGGCCTATACCTAGCGCCTTTCTTTTCGCTGAACGCTGAAAGGCTCCTCCTAGGGCTCCACAGGTTCCTGCTCGTAGCAGCACGTGTCATAGAAGTCCCGAAGCGCTTGGATCTTCCCGTCCTCGATTTCAACCACGCCGCAGATGTGCGGCGTCATCAGGTCGCGGCCGTTGGCATCCCAGTGGTGGTCGATGCGCTCGGTCAACACCACCGTTCGGCTCCCCGCGGTTGAACTGGCGATGTGCAGCAGATCTGCGGAAAACGATGTCATGTCCTTGAGGATAGGAATGTCGTTCGCGAAGCCGCCCGCCGCCATGTGCGCTAAGACCGCAGCCTTGCCCTTCAGCGTTGGCAGGCCGCTATTGGCCCAGGCAAAGCCATCCCCGCACAGCGCTTCGATCTTCTCCGCTAGGTCGCCATCCTCCATGGCCTTGAACAGCGCGAGCGCCAAGTGTTCTTCGTCGTTGGTAGCGCGGTCGAGGTCGATCATACCGTCAGACTCCCTAGGAATTCGAAGGCACGCCATTGTAACTGGCTAGTGGATGTCCGCCGTCTGATCCGGCCATCTCGGGGCCTTAGCGCTGTGCAGCACGATGCTTCCTAGCACCTTCCCGGTGAATTGCCGTTTCCAAGTGCTTCAGGCACAGGCGCATTTCTTTCCACTGAAGGACCATTTCCTTCACCGCGCGGCGCAACACCCGCTCGACGTCGGCATGACTGTCTCCCTTGAACCAGCCGCGGTCAACAATCTCTTTGAGATCGAATTCGTAGCGGACGCCGCGAAGCTTCACGCCGAGAAGCCGACACAGTTGAGCATCGGTTGGCAGTTTCAGGAAAAGGACCTCTTCGAAACGACGCCAGATCGCCGAGTCCAGCATCCCTTCGTGATTGGTGGCCGCAATGATGAGACTGCGCCCCTGATAAGCGTCCAGCATCTGCAGCACCGCATTCACCACCCGGCGCAGCTCGCCGTGCTCGGAGGCGTCGTCGCGCTCCTTGCCCAAGGCGTCGAATTCGTCGAGCAGAACCACCATGGGGTGCGCAGCGGAAAAGTCGAACACCTTGCGGAGGTTGGCGGCTGTCTCGCCCAGGAAAGATGAAACGACGCTGTCCGTCCGAACGATGGCGAGTGGTCGGCCCAATTCGCTTGCGATAGCTTCTGCCGTCAGCGTCTTGCCGCATCCCGGCGGTCCGCAGAAAAGCAGCCTGTCACTGGGCCGCAGTCCATGGGCGGCAAGCACCTCCTCACGGTTGTGCTCCTGCAGAACCTCCTTGACCAAGGCCAGGTTGTCGCGGGAAAGCACCACGTCCTCAAGATGGCGGGTGGGCTCCCGAACCGACACCAAGGCCATGCTCCGCTCGCGGTCTTCCGGCACAGACTGCACCAACTGGCGGATGGCGGGCGAAGAGGGCTCACAAGGGCGACCGTAGAGAATGGTCTCAAGGTCATTTGCCAGCAGATGGTGGTGCTTCTGGCGCTCTTCGGCGATGACCTCCTTGGCTGCCGAGCGGAAAGCGCTGAAGTCGCCCTCGGTACCTGAGCGGATGAGTTGCTTCAGCAGTTTGCCGTTAGCCATGACTCGCGAGCCTATTCCCCAAAAGCGAGCTTACCCCATGCATGCCCTGATTAAACCACCAATGGACCATTCCTCTCGAACAAATGAGCATGTCCACTCACGGCCCCTCATGCCAACTGGCCTGCTGTTGCTGGGCAGGTCAGAAAACGAGGATGGAGTCGCGGAGAATGCCCTGCAGCATGGCTTTGGGCAGCGGCCGACCCGCGAAGCGTCGGCTTTCGATGCTGTGGCGGTTGATGATGTCCACCTTGGTTCCCATCCGCTCTTCCAGCAGGCAGGTCAGGCTCGCTAGGTCGAACAGGTCGAAGCCGTCCCGAGTGTCGATGATGACGTCGATATCGCTTTCATCACCCCCCTCGCCCCGCGCCACGGAGCCGAACAGAGACATGGCGAGCACGCCCCGCTCACGCAGTTCCTGAGACATCTCGGCCAGCCTCGCGCACACAGCTTCACGGGCCGGAAACCCATAGGGAGCAACCGGCTCAGGAGGGTTCAGGTCGTCAAGAAAAAACGGCTGGGCCATGGTTGGCACCATACCAGATGGGGATGACGGTGGTTTCGTCAACCCTGCCGCGGCAGGGGGCTATTTGACATTCGGGACCAGCGCTCAAAAGTCAAACTGAGTCACCTCCATCGATCACTGCTGCGTAACGGGCGAGTCTGGCGTTAACTTCCCGCTTGGGGAGCCTGCTGCGCGGGTGCATCTCGATCATCTGTAGCCCGGCATGAAGGGATTCCGCTGAGATTTCGTTGAGGAGCATTTCGTCCAGCAACCACAGCAGTCCGTGACAGAGCACGCCCTTCTGCGTGGCGAGAGATCGGAGCCTACGGTCACCGGTGAGCAAGGTTCCTTCAAGGGCTTTAGCGAGCCTTTAGCGAGCGCCAGCGCGAACACATCGGGCACTGACAGCGCAGGTTGCTCACGCCTGCAACTGCGAGCGTACTCCACTTGTTCGGCGGTCAACTCCGCCACTACAAGGCCCAAGGCTCGCAACTCATCGCCACCGTGGTTTCTCAATTCGCGCTCGTAGAGTAGGTCGGGAACGACGAGGCGATAGGGCAGTCGGAACGCTTCGTTCAGCAAATTGCCCCGCTCAAGGTCAACCAGAACCGATGTATCGGAAACAAGCAGGTCCACACACGACCCCTCATGCCATCTGGCCACTTGACGTTTCGGGCAATTCCATGCGGCGGTCCAATTCCCTAACCGAAGTGCCGAGCAGTTCCGCTGCCCGCGACTCGGAAATGACATCTTCCGCCAACGCACGGAAGCAAAGCCGCTCAAACCGGGTGGACTTCTCAGCCGGCAAGGGCTCCGGCTCCTCGTAAGGGGGACGTCGCCAACCGCGTTCGTTGAATTCCTTGAACAGGTTCGAGTAGAGCGTGGGACCCATGATGCCCAAGTCCCTGCAACGATGGGTCACAGCTTGTACGCTCGCTCCGAAAAGGACTTTTAGATCAACGAGTTCTCCGATGCTGACCGAACTGCGGTGCTTGCCGATCTCTGACCAGAGAACCTTTGCGGGCATTAGAAAAGCACCTGCGAAGCGGTAGGCGGCGCGTTCCTCGTCCAGTTTGGGCGACACATCAAGCACCAGATGCCCCAGTTCATGGGCGATGGTGAATCGTTGGCGTTCGCCCGTGTGGGAGGGATTGACCACGACCACTGGCGCGGCTGGACATCCACGGCGGCTAACCCGAGCAGTCAGGCCGTCGATGTCGTCAACGTCGATCATCAAGACCTTGATCCCGCGTTCTTCCAGTAGTTCCACCAGATTTGGAATGGGATCGGTTCCGAGCCCCCAGGCACTGCGCAGATTGCGGGCCGCACGATCCGCTTCCAGCACATCGACGGCCACAGGGTAAGGAGCTTCTCGCGGCTGGTCCCAATTAACGCTGGGCAGGCGGAGCAACTCCTCAACGACCAAATAGCGCTCCAAGTCGCGTAGCAGTTTCGCCTTCACCTGGGCTTCGGCTTTGCGAGAGGCGATTGCCTTCTTGCGAAACTCGACGCCTTCGAGCGTGACTTCGTCGTCCGCCAGCAGATAGTCCTCTGACACGTCCAACGCCCGAGCAAGCGCAATAAGCGCTTTGGAGCCGGGCATCGCCTCCCCCCGCTCATATTTGCCGATTGCTTGTGCCGTAACCACCCGACCGATCTTCTCTTCAAGCGCCCGAAGCGACATTCCCGAAGCAGCCCGCGCAACTTTGAGCCTCCTTGCGATCATATCCGTCCCCCTCCTGCATAGTTGCCAAACTTACTCGTTGATGGCCGAGTAGTCACGACTACTTGCTCAAAGCGCACTATGACCTATTCGCCGGAAGACTGTGGCAGGGAACGAAGGCTTGCTTCGGTCCTGCGAGAAACTTGTCTTGGATGCGAGGCAGCCAGTCGCGGGCCTGAGTGCGGCCCAATCCCTCAAATTGGGACATCTGCTTGGCATCGTCCATATTGGCAAAGCCCCTTTCAACCACCAAGTCCACTCGGCTAAGGCGTTCATGGTTAGCTGTGCCGCCGCCCAATAGTACCTTCGTGGTCCAAAGTGCGGCATGACTCTGGGCTTGCAGCATCATCTCTGAACCGAGCCCCGCACCCCGCAAACGCCCCAGTTTTGAAGGCACCACAAGACGTTCGTCAGAGCAGCCCAGACTCAGCATGGTCACATCGTCGGCGTGCCAGCCAAGTGTCGCTATAGCCTCCACAGCAGCTACTGTCGTTGGGTTGTTTGCCCAAATGCCGCCATCGACATGTTCAACACCGCGCAAGCGATATGCTGGCAAGTAAGTAGGTGCCGCCGCAGTTGCCATTGCGATGTCCACTGCACTCACTTTGTAGTCTATTTGGAAACGCGGATGGTGGGCAGTTTTGAAGAGGCGGGGCAGTCTCTGCAAGGAGTCCCAGGTCGGAATCACTAAGCGCGCCGAACTTTCGCCCAATCGCCGTTGGCCGAATACATCCTCAAGGGCTTTGCGCAGCGGCTCCCCGCTGTGCTTGTTCGTCACCAACCCTCTACACCACCGCCAATGCGACCCCAACTCACTTCGCAGCCAGCCGCCATGAGCCTGGCCAAACACCCGTGGGCCATGTTGCCTGTAGAAGTTGACTATCGCCTCACACGGGAGCCTTAGGCCGATTCCCAGTGCGATTATGCCGCCTGTAGATGTGCCAACTACGAGGTCAAAGTGATCCACGATGCGCAGACCTGTGGACCCTTCAATCTCGGCCAGAAACGAGGCGGGCATCACGCCTTTCAGTCCGCCACCGTCAATGGACAAAACGCGCCTTGCGCCGCCCGTCCTAGGCTTGGAGACAGTCCTCCGTATCGCATGGTTCTCTGTCGTGCCAACCTCTTGAACTTGGACCTCACCGGATGTGGACAAGGCGCTCATGGATGGATTCCGCCGCCCATCCACTCACCAGTTGCAAGCCATCCCTCGTAGCAGATGAGCCATTCGCTGGTCCAAGGGATGATTGTCTTCCCAACCGCTTTGCCTCCGTGCCATTCGCCCCTTGGTGGGTAGTAGAGGCACAGAACTGGAAAGTCCTGGCACCGTGGATTGGGATTCAGATATATGTGGGGTATGGGCTGTTCTGGAGCACTGGGTCTGCGTCGCAGCAGCGGATCCAATACCACCACAAGGGGTAAGCAGTTCTCGGCTAGCTTGTCCGGTCGCTGCAACATCACCTGTATCCGGTAGGTTTTGCACAGGGGACGCAATGTGCCCTCCCAAGCGGCAAGTGACCGAGACTGCTTCAGCGTACTGAAGGAAGGCCAGTGCTGACGCACAAGCCGATCTTGTTCCCGTGTCGTCAGGCACTTCATGGCTGCGGAAACCCGCCGCCGTAGAACCGGTGTTTCGGGGAAACCACCCCAGCCGTGCCGGGCAGTGCAATCGCACCGGTCCCCCTTTGGACGCGATTCCGACCCTTGCTAATGTCTTCACCTACCTGCCTACTGAAAGCTTCGACCGCTTTGCTGGCTGGCCACTCGCCGAAAAGTGCCGCCAATTCTCGCCTCAACTCGTCTAGGCCGTGGTCGCCGCGCAAGCGCTGCACAGTGCGAATGAATTCCTCGAGATCCGCAAGGAACTGCCGTTGGTCACTGTGATTTGCGGGCCATCTGTCGCTCAGGACATCTTGGCTGCAGGCGGGGTTCACAACGTGAATCAACGAGCCATTCATCTCCGCTTGGTGGAACTGGTCTCGCATGTGGGTTGCTTGGCGCAGGAGCTCGTCCGCTAAGTTGTCGGTCTCACCAGCCCTTTCTGCCGCGAACTTGGCCATCATCACCGATGGCGGCCTGCCGTTGGTGCGATCCTGATACTGCACATTCCGCCAACGCTTCATGAGTTGCAGCCCGATCACTGGCAGTGACTTCTCGCTCGCCGCTTCCTGCTCGGGAACCGGGTCTGCGTCCGCTTTGGCGAGCGCAAGTTGATACGCCCTGGCACGTTCGGCGAAGGTCAAACCAAACACCCCGGCGTCCGCTGTCTTCCCATTGAACCACTCGGCGAATCCGAACGAATTGACAACGCACCTCCCGGATGACGGGCTTGAACCCTCCTTGTGGTGGAAAAGGTCGCTTTCGCGTTCCGGTGTGCCAGGACGGCGTTCCATGGGAATTAGGTCCAAGTGCATATCGGCGTACGAAACTGTCACGCAACGCGGTCGCCTCCGTACCATTTTGTGGTACGGCGATCCGACTGCGCCCCGAATCGCGTTAAATAGTGCATCAAGCACATCGTCCGCTGACCAAGTCGGTGGAACCCGGACTTGTACTACCACATCCAGATCGTACTCGTCGTTAGTCACCCGAGACGCGATCGTCGTGCCAGTGGCCGTTGATCCCTGTGGATAAAAGAGCTCCACCATTCCTGCTAGCGGACTTCCCTCCCGCTCGATCCACTCGCTGATCTCCTCATACCGCCTCACCGCTTGGTCGTGTGCGGGTTGGCTGAGTTGGACTCGAATCGCTATGTCCGCGAGGAGGATGTCAAGTGTGCTTTGGATGCCCGGGGCAGGCCGAATGGGAGCGTTCATGGTCGTTGTCTCGAGTTGATTTTCTGCTGAAAGTGAAGGTTTACAAATAATATCATATATTTTGTAAGTGTAAACTCCAGGATTGGGGAGAGCTGCGAAGTTACCTTGGTAGCCGTCTCTTGATGTGGTGTAGCCAATACCACGATGTCGGCGCACGGCATCAATGGGCTGCCATGGACGTACGGTTGGCGATGCTGAGAGGTTGAACAGGCGCTTAGCTATCCTACCGGCCATGAGCCTTCCCGCCGTTGCCAATCCACTCGTCCCAGGCCGCGGCCAGTTGTCGCCGGGCCGTTGCAGTTCACTACGACCCGATGAAGTTTCGGTTCAAGTCACGGTCGGGGAGTTAGGTTAGAAGCTGGGTGGCCAGCCGGGAGCGCTGAGGCTGCCGCTGAAGGCGCGTTGCCTGCGGCGGCTATTAGTGGCAGTGGTGGATGAGTGCCACATGCTGAATCCTGAAGTCGGGCAGGTTCTCCTCAACGCCAGCCAGACCGTTTACGCGGAGGCACCATTCCTGCTAGTGATGGCAGGCACCCTTGGCCTACAACAGCATCTGAACACCATGCCCGCCACTTCTTGGAGCCGCGCTGAAAAGCTCGGCATAGGGCGCTTAAACGACAAAGCTGCCGCCGCCGCGTTGGAGCGTCCACTGGCCGCAGACACGCCGCCCATTGCTTGTTCGACTGGGGCGCTGAAGGAGGCGGTCGCCGCCAGCCAAGGCTATCCATACTTTTGTACAGCTATGGGGTGAGGCCATTTGGCGGGCAACCCGCGATGGCGGAGCGGCCGAAGTCAACCAGTCGGTGATCGCCGCCGCCACTCCGGCTGTGGGGCGCAGTCAGTCCGCTTACTACCAAGATCGCTATCAGGATTTGGAACGGGCGAGCTTAAACGCAGTGGCCGCTCGGATAGCCGTGGCTTTCGCTGGCCAACCGGGACTGCGACGCACTGCGCTGAATGAGGCCATCGCGGACGCTCTGCCGGAGGGGCAGAGCGGCGATGCTGAGGTGCTCCAATGCTGCGACAACTTGGCTGACCTAGGCTACGTCTGGAACCCACCCGACGCCGACGACCTTTGGCAGCCCGGCGTACCAAGCTTGATGGACTGCGTCTGCCGCCACGCCTGAAGAGCTACGTGTTTCCCGCTCAGGTTTCGAGCAGCTTGCCGGCTTGGGCACGAACCCGTTTTTCCGGATAGCAGGCGTAGAAGCCGGCGGCGATCAGGCACAGGCCGCCGGCGACCGGCCCGATCAACAGCACCCCGAGCGGTTCCGCCGCGCTTCTGCCGTAGGCCGACAGCAGAAAGCTC
>JAPPIX010000206.1 GCA_028820495.1 Gammaproteobacteria bacterium | reverse complement strand
GTCGTCAGCAGTCATGGGCAGGTCTCGTGAGTGGTTGGGTTCGCCGGCCGGTGCGAAGGTGGCGGTCAGGGTGCTGCGGGAGGTTTAAGTTCGCCAACGAAACCCGGTACGGCCACCAAGGTGAGGAGGCACTCCACAGGCGAGCGCCCCGTGCGTCTGCGGGTTCGCACTGCGGATCAGATTACCGGCGCTGTTTCCTTTTTTTCTGATCGCGGGATAAGGTTGTCCCATGGGCAAACTCTTGCGCCCGACGACCGCCCACTCTTCGGTATTGGGCGTAGCCTCGTTTGTCTTCATGACAGGAACCACTCATTGGTCTTGGCAACGGCTCGCCACGACATGCCGTTGGCGTACCCTTGGCGCACCGCGTTGCCGGGCGGCAGGTTAAAGCAGGTCCCGGAAGGTTTCAATAACCGCATCGGCCCCCAAGTCCGCCGCCGCCACGCCCTGGCGGTAGCCGTAGGCGACGCAGACCACCGCGCAGCCGGCCGCCCGGGCGCAGCCCACGTCCGCTAGGGAGTCGCCCACGAACAGCACTTCGTCCACCCCGAGGCCCAGCGCCTCGCAAGCGGCCAGGGCCGGGTCCGGGGCCGGCTTCGGCCGGGCGGTGGTGTCGCCCGCCACGACTGCGTCGAAGTGGCCTGCGAAGCCAATCTCGGCCAGCAGCTTGTTGGTCAGTTCGCCGCGCTTGTTGGTCACCACGGCCAGCTTGGCGCCCCGTCCGGCGAGGACGGCGAGGGTTTCCTCAACGTCGGCGAAAGGCGCGCTCTCGACCGCGATGCGACCGCGGTAGCATTCTAGGAAACTCGCCAGCATGGCATCCACCGCATCGGCCGGGGCGTCGCGGTGCGCCACCGCCCGCTCCAAGGCGCTGCGGGCACCCTGTCCCACCCAGTTGCGCGCCACCGCCACATCGACGCCTTTGAGCCCAAACTCGGCCAGTGCGTGGTTCAGGGCGAAGGTCAAGTCCGGAGCGGTGTCGATGAGGGTGCCGTCTAAGTCGAAGAGATAGCCCGCATATCTGGAGAGTTTGCCCATGAAGCTTGTGACTAAGCAGCGTTCGTGCTTCAGCTTTTTCGTTGCACTTGGGAACCGTGCCGAAGGCCGAAGGAGTTGGGCGCCAGCCCAACTCAAACGGATCGAAGGTCCGCCAGCTCCTCCCGCATGGCGGCGATGGTGGCGGCGTAGTCGTCGGCGCCGAAGATGGCGCTGCCCGCCACGAACGTGTCGGCCCCGGCCGCCGCCGCTTGGGCGATGTTGGCCACCTTGATGCCGCCGTCGATCTCCAAGCGAACCGGCCGCCCTGAGGCGTCGATGCGCCGCCGCGCCTCGGCCAGCTTGCCGAGGCTCGACTCGATGAAGGCTTGGCCGCCAAAGCCTGGGTTAACGGACATGACCAGCGCCAGATCAATGAGCTCGAGCGCCTCGTCAAGCGCCTGCAGGGGGGTCGCCGGATTGAACACCAGCCCAGCCTGGGCGCCGCCGTCCCGAATGAGGCTTAAGGTGCGGTGCAGATGCTCGGTGCTCTCCGGGTGGACGCTGATCAGGTTGGCCCCGGCGCCTAGGAAGTCGCCGATCAGCCGGTCCACGGGCTTGACCATCAGATGGACGTCGAAGAAGCAGCCGAAGCCCGCCCGGCGCAACGACTCAAGCACCAGCGGGCCGATGGTCAGATTGGGCACGTAGTGATTGTCCATGACGTCGAAGTGAATGACGTCCGCGCCGGCTTCCAGCACGGCCTCGATCTCCGCGCCAAGCCGGGAGAAGTCCGCAGAGAGAATGGACGGCGCAATCCAGTGGTCCACGGGAGCTTGGCCGCTAGCCCGAAAGACCCGGTTCGCGCCCCAAGGCCGCTTCCAGTTCGGCAACCCGCCTTTCGGCAGCTTGGCGGGCAGCGAGCGCCTCGGCGACTTGCGCTTCAGCAGCTTGGCGGGACTCGCGCTCCCGCCGGAGGTCCTCAACCGCTTCCCGGTGGCTCTTCAAGTCCTCGCCGGTTTCAGGGTCACGAATGCGCAGGTTGCCCGACTCGTTGCGGAACTCCAAGTTGAGGACGGCGCTGCGATAGCCCGCCCGCCCGCTGAGCGGCGGAATCGGCTCATAGGCGCCGCCACGCAGCCGCAGGCCCAATAGCTGGCCATCAATGGTCTTCCCCTCCGGGTCAAACAGCCAGAATTCCTCGATGCCAAGCCACGCGAACAGATCTCGGTTGGTCACCATGTCCTTGACGGTGCTTGAGTCCGAAAGCACCTCCAACACGAACGAGGGCAGCGACTTCTCTTCCCACAGTTTGTAGGAGAGGCGTTCATGGCTTCCGGCACCGAACGCCACGAAAACGTCCGGAGCCACCGACGCCCGCCGGTCGCCTTGCCGATAGTGCATCAGCAAATCCGAGGCCACGAAGGTGTCCGGACTCCCCGCGTACTGCGTCTTCAGCGCCGAACCCGCGTAGAAAATCTCATTGCACTGACGGGTGTTCTGCGCCATCGGCTCGCCATCCACATAGGGGTAGCCGTCCGCGTCAACGAGGACGCGGCTGAAGGGCTTGGCGGTGGGGCTCGGCGACGGCGCGGGCCAAGCCTCCCCGTTGCGTTGTTCGTGCCTTGAAAGCATGTCCATACCGTACCACATCCATTGGTCCGCCTCAGAGTCATGTGACCGAAGCACCATCATCCCCTTGTGATTTGGCCGTTTGGAAGTGGCGATCCGCCCGCCGTTGTGTGGGAAATTGTCCCGCAAAAACCGCTACGACTCCTGTGCAAGGCAAAATCCGAGGCGGAAGAGTCCCGTTGTCCCAATGCTCTGTGTGCGTACCCGCAGTGAAATCAAGGTAGTATGGCCCCTATGTTGATCGAGTCCGCATCAGGCCCAATCGCTCGCACAAAAGTTTGGGATAGGCGGAAGACTGACCAGAAGGCTCCTCGCAGGGGCAATACGAAAGCAACCCTGTCGAGGTTTCGGCAGATTGCCACGAGCGGACGCATCGAATCGAGCCGAGGGATGCCAGCCTTTGTAACCGCTTGGCCGATCCTAGTCCCGTTGCTGTGCACAGCGCTTGCCGTTCTGCAAATCGCCAAGCCCGGCGTAGTGGTGGGCCAAGAACAAGACGCTCCACTGACGATCACCGGCATACCGCTATTGACCCCAGCCTCGAATCCAATTCTGCAAGGCTTCGTGCGTGTCCTGAACCACTCTGACGAGGCCGGCACGGTTCGCATCGTTGCGATAGACGACTACGGCATGCGTTACGGTCCAGTTTCGCTTACCGTCGGTGCCCGGCAGGCCATCCACTTTAACTCCAACGACCTGGAGACAGGCAACCCCGCCAAAGGAATTGACGACGGTGTCGGGGCTGGCCAAGGCAACTGGCGCTTGGAGTTCTCGACCGACATCCAAGTGGAATTGCTGGCCTACGTTCGCGCCTACGACGGCTTCCTTACGAGCATTCACGACACAGTCAACGGCACAGAGACGGCACATCGCGTGCTCACCTTCAATCCCGCCAGCGAAGTCGATCAGGTCAGCCGATTAAGGCTGATCAATCAAAGTTCCGAGCCAGCGGAGGTCACCATCGCCGGCGTTGACGACACTGGTGCCTCACCGGGCGTTGACGTGCGATTGACACTATCTCCGGGCATGTCCCGCAACCTCACCGCAGATGAACTGGAGTCCGGTTCGGGTGTCGATGGCGCGCTTGGCGAAGGCTCCGGCAGATGGCGGCTTTTCGTGACCGCCGATAGACCTATCCAAGTGATGAACCTGCTGGAGATTCCGAGCGGGCACATTGCCAATTTGTCAAGCATCGCGGGCAGCGCCTACGAGATGGACAGCTACCAACAGGATCCGTCGTTTCCTGAAGTCCATCATTGGGCGCCGCTCGTTCCAATGGCTTCCAATCCGGACCGCACAGGGCTCATTCGCATGGTCAATCATGCGCATGGCGGTTCGATTGCCATCAATGCCTGGGACGACAACGGCCTCAACTATCCAGAGCACCGCCGGTTCAATACCGTGCAGTTCCGTATTTCTCCCAACGAAAACGTGCACTTTACTTCCGAAGACTTGGAGCTCGGAAACAACGGGCTGGCAGAAGGATTCGGAGCTGGCGAAACCCCTTGGAGGATGAGAATCCACTACCGCTTGAATGACTACAGCAGCCCAATCCTTGACGTGCTGTCCTACATTCGCACCGCTGACGGCCTTCTCGTAGGCATGCAGGACAAGGTTGAGGGAATCGGCGGCGTGCACCGCGTCCCCATGTTCAATCCCGCCAGCAATCACAGGCAAGTCAGCCAGCTGCGCATAATCAACCGCGACTACCGAGATGCCCAGGTCATGATCCGCGGCATCGACGATCTGGGTAGGGAATCCAGCGGATCGGTGCAGCTAACGCTGCCGGAGCTGCAATCGCGCACATTGTCGGCCCAACAGCTCGAAATGGGCGCGGAAGGTTTGGAAGGGTCACTCGGCAACGGCAACGGCAAATGGCAGTTGCTGGTCGAATCCGATGAACCCATAGAGGTTCTGAATTTGCTGCAAAGTCCGTCGGGCCACCTGACCAACCTGTCGTCGGCACCCGGCTATGGTGACGTTGCCGCATCCTCGGCACCATCGCGTGCGACGCGCGTTTTTCAATCGCGAATCGACGCGCCCGTCGTTCAGTCGAACTGCATCGCCTGCCACGTCGAGGATGGCACCGCCAGCGACACCAGGCTTACCTTCGCGCCCCGGTCGCATCCGGATCATGCGTCGTTGAACCAAGCCGCGTTCGCAACCTATGTCAACACCGTGCGCGATGGTGCGCAGCGGATACTGGACAAGGTTCAGGGCATCGAGCACGGTGTTGGGGACGCCATGCCGCTCGGCGGGGCGGAATTGGGGAGCCTGCGCGAGTTTCTGCGTCTTCTCGCTGACGATTCCGTGCCCGCAAACGCCGGTGCCGAGTGTCGGGACGGCGTTCGCCGCTCTTCGATGCCGAACGAACACTCCTACTACCGCTTTGTTGGCGAACACAAATACGCCTTCGCCGGTTCGTCGGTCGCACCGCTCGGCGACGTGGATTGTGATGGCGCGATGGAGTTTCTTATCGGCTCAGATGAATTCGGGGGCACTTGGCCACGTTCCCGCGGGGCGGTCTATGTGGTGTCGGCGGCGGACCTCGACCGCGCCGATCGCTATGATGGCGTGGTGGATCAGGTAATCGACTTGGCCCACATCTCTAGACAGTTCAACTCGTGGAAAATCGTTGGCGAACGAAACGACCGCGTCAGTGACGTGCTCGGTAGCTACGCGTCGTCCAGCGTAATCCCCGGCGGAAAACGCCAGCCCTATGTAGCCCTGCCCGCGCATGATCTGACCTACCTGATCTCGCCCCGAAGCCTGAGCGATGCGGACTCGGCGGACGGTGCAAGGGACGGCCTATTGAGCGTCGGTCAATTCCAAGGCCAGCGGGGTTCCTGGGAGTTCGACGTTTTCACCCCCTCGACAGCATTGCTGGACAATGGCGATCAAGCCGGATTTCCGGACATTTTGATCGGAGACCGCGGCCAGAGTGCGGACATTGTGCAACTGGTGCCGGGCCATTTGCTTGCATCTCTCGACGCGCGTGACGGCACCTCGGACGGCGTGCTCGACTACTACGCGATCACCGACTCCAATAGTGTTTGGCAGTTTTCGGCGGAGGATGCCAACGACAGCGCCGGACAAGCCGTTGCAAGTGCCGGTGACTACGACGGCGACGGACGCGCTGACTTGCTGATCGCCGCGCCGCAACACCGCACGGACAGTGGGGAAGAAGGCGCGCTCTACGTCCTGGCGACGTCCGACCTCGAAGCCATCGACGCCGCGGACGGCCAGCGAGACCGGCGGATGCAATTGGGCAACTTCGCCGTCGGCGCGTCATCCTGGAAACTGGTTGGAGATTCCGCCGACTACCGGCTCAGTGGCGATCACTTGACGAACGCCGATGTGGACGGAGACGGCCAAGCGGAACTGATTCTGGCCGCCGACCGAGACTTCGGCAATGAAGCAGTTTACATCCTGTCGGTAGACGACCTTGCAGCCGCCGACCGCGCCGATGGCACGACCGACCATCAGGTGTCGTTTGCCCGTTTACCGAGCCAGCCCAATTCGTACCGGTTGGTTCCCGAATGGCCAAGTGAGCGCTTCTTGGACGAATTTCACATCGGCAATTTTCCAATTCGCATCGGTCGAGGCGACATCGACGCCGATGGCGCGGACGACGTCCTTATCGGCGCGATGCATTACAGCGACGACGTCTATTGTCTTTCGCCGACCAGGCGCCGCCTGCCCGGCGCGGTGTATCTGGTTTCGGGCACCGACCTCGATTCGGCGGATGCGGCCGACGGCAGCAGCGACGGAGAAATTCAATTGGCCAATGTCGCCCGCCAACCCCGTTCCTGGAAGTTTGTCGGGGAGGATGCCGACCGCGTTGGCGGCAGCGTCCACATCGCCGGCGATGTGGACGGCGCCCGGCGGCCCGCCAAAATTTCGGGCGCCCCCCGCAGGTTAAAAGCCGGTGGGACAGACTGCGAAGGGGTGGGTGAAAACCGCCAGGCGGTGCTGATTTCGACCGCCAACCTGCAAGACGACGATGCGAAAGACGGTGTTCGAGACGGTGTAATCCATCTGGACCGATTGCGTGACGATGGGGACGGTCCCGATGTTCCCGAGCCGCCGCCCGCTGAACTCGATCCGAATCTGGTTGCAATACACGATGAGCGCGTTGTGGTCATGCGCATCGCAAAGCCCCTGGAGACGACCCAGCTGCCGTTCGATCGGCTTGCTCGGGAGTTCTATGTTCACTTCGAAGACGCTTTCGACTTCCTCTTTGTCGTTTCCAATCTCGCGTCTCCCAGCGCGAACGAAATGCACACCTACTACGGCAATTATCTGGGCGTGAAGAACTCAGTTGAGGGGACCGGGGCTGAGGCCTATGACCGCAGCGATTCCCATGGGACAGAAACCAGACTAAAGGGCATCATCCACCTGACCTTCAACGACGCGATTCTGCGCGGTCCCTCACTACACGAAGTCATGCACGCTTGGGCGAATCACGCGATTCCTTCGCCAGAACCCTTCCACTGGGGGTTTAGCAGCGCCAATGGGCAACTCGGTGGCTTCGATCTCGCCAACCTAGCCGAACTCGGTGGCAATCGATACTCGGCCGGAGGATTCGGGACGTTCGCAAACGGCGGTAACAGCGTACCTTACAGCCCAATAGAACTTTACTTCGCCGGTCTGGTGCCGTCGGAAGAGGTGCCCGACACGTGGTTCGCGGAGGACGGACGATGGTTGTACGAGAACGGCCGGCAAGTGCTCGACGACGCGGGCAATCCCGTCTTCGTTGCAGACAAAGTTTCCACTTGGTCCGTAGAGGACATCGTCCGGCGTTTTGGCATGCGCACCCCGCGTGTGAACGACGCGCAAAATACGTTCCAAGCGGCATTGGTACTGTTGGTGGATTCTCGCAATACAGCCCACGTGAGCACACTCGACGAGTTGAGCGAAGCGGTGAGGCTCTTTGCGGGCCCGGGCGAAGAGTTGCCGGAAGGCTTCCCAAAACTCAGATACAACTTTGTGGAGGCAACCGGTGGTCGGGCAACGCTGAGCATGGATCGGCTATCTGATTTCCGGCACCATGTGACTAAGCGGCAGTTTGAAAAAAAGTCGAAGGCAACTATTCGGATGGTTGAGGGGCACCGACCACTTATGGATGGTCACATTGACAGCAACACGCACGGCGGACGATGGATGCAACTTGATTCGTCAGAGATTGATTCACGACCTTCCAGACGAAATCACATGCGATCCACACACAGTCCGGAACAGTAATGCCCTGGGTCTGCCGCTGCCTTTACCGGGCGTGGCTCCGGAAGGTTCCAGACCCTAGATGCCACGCCTAGGCGAGCCGCTGGCGCAGTGCCTCCAGTTGTTCCGGCGAGCCGATGTCGGTCCAGAAGCCCGGCCAAAGCTGGCCGGTGACGGCACCCTCGGCAACCGCCTTGAAATAGGTGCCGCTCAGCGAGAAGGGCACCGCCTCGCAGCCATCGAGCAGCCGCGGATGGATTAGCGCCAAGCCGCAGAACACGAAGCTGTCGCCGCGGCCCGTGATTCGCTCGCCGTCCCATTCGAAGTCGCCCCGCTGGCGGAACGGCGGGGTGGGCGTCAACAGCATGTGGACCAGCGCATCCTCGTCGAGCCGGCGGGCGAATTGGTCGAAGGGGAAATCCGTGTAGATGTCGCCCAAGAGCAGCCAGAAGGGCTCTTCGCCCAGCAGCGGCAGGGCCTGGACCACGCCGCCGCCGGTCTCCAGCAGCACCGGTTCGTGGCTGTAGCGCACGCTCAGGCCAAAGGCTGCGCCGTCACCGACGCAGGCTTCAATCTGCTCGCCGAAGTGGTGCAGGTTGATCACCACCTCGGTGACGCCCGCACCCGCCAGCCAGCCGAGCTGATGGCAAATAAGCGGCGCACCGCCCACCTCCATCATCGCCTTGGGGCGATGGTTGGTCAGCGGTTTCAGCCGCTGGCCTTGGCCAGCGGCCAGAATCATGGCCTTCATGGTGCGCTTGCCTTCAGAGCTGCTGCCGCACGTCCTTCAAGCCGCTGCAGCCAGCCCGACAAGTGGCGGGTCTCGGCATATCCGCCGACGATTCGGCGCATGGCGGCGAGCACCGGGGCGATGTGGCCGAGGTGGCTGGCCTTGCCGTCCCGCAGCCAAAGGCGGGCGAAGATGCCGACCGCCTTGAACTGACGCTGCAAGCCGGTGAGGTCCAAGGCGCGGGAAAGGGCCTCGGTGGTGAAGTCGAAGCGTGATTGAACCCGGTAGCGTTCCTGCCAGTGGCGCAGGGTCCCTTCCTCAAAGGTGTGGTAGCAATCCCAGAGCAGGCAAGCCAGATCGTAGGTGGCCGGGCCGATCAGGGCGTCTTGAAAATCGACCAGCCCCAAGCGCCCATCCCCGTCGAGAAGCAGGTTGCGGCAGTGGTAATCCCGGTGGATCAGGCACTGCGGCTGGCCAAGCGCGTTGTCGATCAGCGCCTCGAAGGCGCTCCGTGCGCCCGGGTCAGGGGTTTCGCCGAGCCAGCTTCCTAAGAACCACTCGCTAAAGATGCCGAGTTCATCCCGCAGCCGGCTTTCCTCATAAGGCGCAACCGCCTGCGCTTCGACAGCTTGGATGCGCACCAGGTTGGCAATGGCCAGCTCAAGGGCGCGGCGCTCGTCGGGTCCACCGTAGGCCTCCTCCAAATGCCGCTCGCCGAGGTCGCTCAACAGAAAATACCCCGATTCGGCATCCATAGCGATGATCTCGGGCACCGGCAGCCGTGCGCCGCTAAACAGGCACTGCATGGCCACGAAGGCGTCATTGCGCTCAAGCTCCGGAGGCGAAGCCATGACCACGGCGGAAAGTGACGAATGCTTGGAAGTCCCTGCCCCGGCGCGCCGAGGCGCAAACCTACGGGAAACGTCTTCCGCGGGACGCGCATCGCGTAGAGGAACAGCGGTTTGCGCCCAATCGAGGGCGGGACGCCCTCGCTCCAATTGACCACGCCCGAATCTGGCGTCATCCCCCGGAGCGAGGGCGTCCCGCCCTCGATTGGACCGCTGGAACGCGTCCGCCATGCGGATGCGATAGAAATGGCGATGGCTGGCCTCCACGCGCAAGGGTTCGACCCGCTTGATGGAGATGCCGAGGCTTGCCACCCAGTTCGCCAAGTCAGGGTCCATGGCCGGATGGTATCATCCGCGCCATGGGGCGGCGGTTGAAAGCGGTGGCCGGAAGCTTGGCGCTGGCCGTCGGAGCCTGCGCATTCGCCGCCCAAGCCGGTTCCGATGCGGACGAGGGACCACTGGAAGCGCCCCTGGCAGAACGCTTCTGGGTCGATTGGGGAGAACTGACACCCGCCGAACGCCGTCGCCACCCGGCCTGGTGCAGCGGCGCCTACCGATTCCCGCCCCCGCTGACCGCGTTGGACGATTCCAAGGTCAAGGCGGAATCGGATACCGCCACCTACCTCAGCGACGGCACCGCGGAGCTCGGCGGAGGCGTGCTCATCACCCAAGGCGCCCGCCGGGTGCGCACCGACCGAGCGCTCATCAACCCGGAAGCCGACACCGCCACCGCGCTTGGCGCCGTGCGGATCAGCGATGCCGATGTCATGATGCAGGGCGCCTCCGCCGAAGTGCGCCTGGACAACCGGGCGGCCCGTCTCGACGACGCCCAAATCGTCCTCACTGGCCCCCAACTGCGCGGCCACGCCGACGCGGTCGAGCGCCAAGGGGACGGCGATATTTGGTTGACCCAGGCGCGGTTCACCCGCTGCGAGCCCGGCAACGGCAGTTGGCGAATCGACGCTCGCTCCCTGCACCTGCCCGACGGCGAAGTGTTCGGCACCGCCCGAGGTGCCGTGCTGCGGGTCAAGGGCGTTCCCTTGGCTTGGCTGCCTTACATAAAGTTCCCGGTCTCCGACCAGCGCCAGTCCGGGTTCCTGTTTCCCCATATCGGCGCTTCCGGCGAGGACGGCATCGATTTGGCGCTGCCCTACTACCTCAACCTGGCGCCCAACTACGACGCCACCATCACCCCCCGGCTGCTCGGCAAGCGGGGCGTCGGCGCGCAGGGCGAACTGCGCCATCTCTCCCGCCGGGACCGCACCCGGCTGTTCGGCGGCTACCTGGCCAACGACAAGCTCTACGACGGCGACCTGGAGCGGGACGACTGGCGGGACCTGCAAGCCGCCGGCGCCTTTCCGGGGGAGGACTTCGATCCGGCGGGGCGTTGGTTTGCCGGCATCGAGCATCGCGGGCGGGCCGGACGCTTCCGGTCGTTCATCAACTACGCCGCGGTCAGCGACCGCGACTACTTCCGGGTGTTCGACGGCGCCGTCTCCGACCGCGGGCGCTTCAACTTGGAGCGCTACGGTGAAATCAGCTACCGCCACGGCGGGTTCAGCGCCCGCCTTTGGGGCCAGAGCTTCCAGCGCCTCGACGAGATACGCCGCCCTGAGTACCGCCGGCTGCCAGAAATCGACATCGGCTACCAAGGCCTGGCGCTCGGTCCGCTGCGGTTCTCCCTGGACGCTCGAGGCGCCGCCTTCGACCGCAACACCGAGAACTTGCGCGGCATCAACGCACTGACCGGCGAACGCCTGCACCTTGAGCCCCGCCTGAGCGTGCCGCTGCACTGGCCGTTCGGTTTCATCAACGCCCGCGCCGGCTATCGCTACACCGTCTACGCGCTTGATTCCGAGGTCGAACCTCTAGCGGATGATTCGCCCGAACGCAGCATCTTCTACGGCAGCCTGGATGGCGGGCTGATCTTCGAGCGCGACCTCGATGCGTTCGCAACGCCCTTGGTGCAGACCCTGGAACCAAGGGTGCGCTACTTCCGCCAAGGCTACGAAGACCAGGACCGGCTGCCTCTGTTCGACGCCAAGGCGTTGACCTTCAGCTATCGGCAACTGTTTCGCGACAACCGCTTTGCCGGTCTTGACCGCATCAGCGATGCCGATGAACTGACGGTGGGCGTGACCAGCCGCTTCTTCAATCGAACCAACGGCCAGGAATACCTCTACGCGAGCCTAGGCCAGACCTTCCACTTCCGCGACCGGCGGGTCACGCTCGACGGCGGCTTAAGCGACGATGAGCGCCACAGCGCATCCGCCATCACCGGCGAGATCGGCGGGCAATTCGCCCGCCGCTGGCGGCTCACCGGCGCCTTGGCTTGGGACACCGGCGACAGCCAACTCGATGAAGCCGCCGCCGCCCTGTCCTACCGCCGGGACAACCGGCGCATTCTCAACCTGGGCTACCGCCGCTTGGCGGGCGGCATCGATCAAACGGACCTGTCCCTCTATTGGCCGGTAGCGCGGCGGTACGCGGTGTTCGGGCGCTGGAACCACGATCTCAAATTGGGCCGAACCATTGAGGGATTGGGCGGAATCGAGTACAACGACTGCTGCTGGCGGCTGCGCTTGGTGGTTCGCCGTCACTTGGACCATGCGGCGGTGCGCAGCCTTGAGAGCGTGGACCCGGACAGCGGCGTTTATCTGCAGGTACTGTTCAAGGGACTCGGCGCCTTCGGTGGCCAAGTGGATTCAATACTCGAACGCAGCATTCGCGGCTACCGCTCCACCCCCTATTCGCTTTCCGAGGGGCGGTGACACCAGCGGCGGCGTGAGGCAATCGAAAAGGAAGAAGCACATGGGCTTTGGAAACAGTTTGAAGAGCGGTCTGCGGCACGGCATATGTCTAGGGCTGGTCCTGCTCGTCGCAAGCGCGGCGCAGGCCCAATACCAGGAGCTGGACACCATCGTCGCCATAGTCGATGACGACGTGGTGCTGGCCTCGGAGCTGCTCAGCCGCCTGGAGGTGGTGCGCGAGCAGATCGCCCGGGAAAACGTGCAGCCGCCCCCGGACAACGTGCTGGTCAGCCAGTTGATGGAACGGCTGGTGCTGGAGAACATTCAGTTGCAGCAGGCGCGCCGTCGGGGCGTGGAGATCGATGACGAATCGCTGACCCGCGCAGTGGCCGCGTTCGCCCAGCAGAACGAGATGACCATCGAGCAGTTCCAGCAGGCCCTGGTGGACGACGGCATGAGCTACCGCTCCTTCCGGGAGGACATTCGCCGCGAAATGCTCATTCAGCGCCTGCAGCGCAACATGGTGAACCGGCGCATCAGCATCAGCGAGCAGGACGTGGAGGATCTGCTGGACTCGCCCTACTACCAACAACTGCTGTCGGATGAATTTCGGGTGGGACACATCCTGCTCGCCATCGAGGCCGGGGCCGGGGAGGGCACGGTGCAGGCCGCCGCCGACGAAGCCGAGCAAATCGTCAAGGATTTGCGCGCCGGCGCTGAGTTCAAGGAAACTGCCATCGCCAAGTCGGCGGGCGCCCGCGCCTTGGAGGGCGGCGACTTGGGGTGGCGGCGCGCCGGCGAGTTGCCGAGCCTCTTTGCCGATGAGGTGCTCGCGCTCGAAGTTGGCGAGACGGCGGATCCGATCAAGAGCGCGAGCGGCTTCCACATCATTCAACTGCTCGACCAACGCGGCGCCGGCGTGCAAACCCAGGATCAAACCCTGGCCCGCCACATCCTGGTGCAGCCATCGGCCATCCGCACACCCGAACAGACCGAGGCGCTGATCGGCGACATCCACGGCCAACTGGCCGCCGGGAGCGACTTCTGCGCCTTGGCCGCCGAGCACTCGGAAGATCCCGGCAGCGCCTTGAACTGCGGCGACCTCGGCTGGACCACCGGCGAGCAATTCGTGCCGGCCTTCGTCGAGGCGATGAACGCCACCGCAACCGGCGAGCTGTCGGCCCCCTTCGAGTCAAGATACGGCTGGCACGTGATCGAAGTGCTGGAGCGACGCACCCAGGACATGGGCGAGGAGGCGCGCCGCAACATGGCGTTGCAGATTCTCCACCAACGGCGCTTCGACGAGGAGCTGCAAGCTTGGCTGAAGGAAATCCGCGACGAGGCCTTCGTCGAACTGCGGCTCTAGACATCGCCCCGTTAGCCGTGCTGGCCATCACCCCCGGAGAACCCGCTGGCATCGGCCCTGATCTGATCGTCATGTTGGCCCAGCGGGAGCGGACCTCGGACTGGGTGGCGCTGGCCGATGCCGAAACGCTTAAGGACCGAGCCGGCCGGCTTGGCCTGCCGCTGACGCTGACCGACCAGCCGACCTGGCGCGCCGGTAGCCTGTGCCTCGAACCGGCGCCGCTGGCCGAACCCGTCCAGCCGGGCGCCTTGAACCCAGCCAACGCGCCTGCCGTCATCGCCGCCTTGGACCGCGCCGTGGACGGTTGCCTGAAGGGACGTTTCAAGGCGCTGGTCACCGGCCCGGTGCAGAAGTCGGTCATCAACGAGGCGGGCATTCCCTTCTCCGGGCATACCGAGTACCTGCGCGACCGTTGCGGGGCCACCGACGTGCTGATGCTGCTGGCCGCAGGCAGTCTCCGAGTGGCGCTGGCCACCACGCACCTGCCTTTGTCGGAAGTGCCCAACGCCGTGACTGAAGCTCTCCTGGAATCCAAGCTGAAGCTGCTGCTTGGCGGTCTTAGGGCTCAGTTTGGCTGCACCCGGCCACGCATCCTAGTCACGGGCCTGAACCCCCACGCGGGGGAAGCGGGCCACTTAGGCCGGGAGGAGACCGACATCATCGAACCGGTCTGCGCACGCTTCCGCGCCCGAGGCGAGGCGGTGACCGGACCGCTGCCCGCCGACACCGCCTTTACGCCGAACCGCTTGGCGGACGCCGACGCGGTGCTGGCCATGTACCACGACCAAGGCCTCCCGGTACTCAAGCACGCCGGATTCGGCAAGGCGGTGAACATCACCCTGGGCCTGCCCTTCATCCGCACCTCGGTGGACCACGGCACCGCGCTGGACTTGGCGGGCACCGGCCAAGCCGACCCCGGCAGCCTGGAAGCGGCGATCACG
>JAPPIX010000342.1 GCA_028820495.1 Gammaproteobacteria bacterium | reverse complement strand
CAGGCCTGCTGATCGGCATCACCGTGCAGCAATTGGGCCTCGACCCCTCCGGTTGGGTGCGGGGCTTCCTGGTCGATGGCGTGCTCGACGCCGGCGGCCAGATCTTCATTGCCAGCCTCAAGCTCATGGTCGTGCCGCTGGTGTTTGTCTCCTTGGTCTGCGGTGCGGCCCGGCTGGGCGCCAGCGCCAGCATGGGCCGCCTAGGCGGCAAGACCCTAGGCATGTACCTGCTCACGACGGCATTGGCGGTCACTTTGGCCCTGACCACCGCCTTGATCGTTGAGCCGGGCATCGGCGCCGACGCGCCGCCTGCCGACATCGACTACCAGCCTAGGCCTGCGCCCAGCGTCAAGGAAACCCTGGTCAACATCTTCCCCACCAACCCGGTGGAGGCGATGGCCGAAGGCCGCATGCTGCAGGTGATCGTCTTCGCGCTGCTGTTCGGCATCGCCTTGGCCAAGAGCGGCGAATCCGGCCAACGCATCCGAGGCGTCTTCGACGACGTCAACCAAGCCCTGATGAGGCTGATCACGCTGCTGATCCAGTTGGCACCCTATGGCGTGTTCTGCCTGATGACCACGCTGTTCGCGGCGGTCGGCTGGCGGGAGATCTTCAAGCTCCTAGGCTACTTCCTCACCGTCGCAGCGACCTTGGCCCTGCACTTGGCACTGATCTACCCCGCCTTGCTCATGCTGATAGGACGGGTCAAGCCGACCACCTTCTTCGCCAAAATGCGCGAACCCATGCTGGTAGGCTTCAGCACCTCGTCAAGCGGCGCCACCCTGCCGGTGACGTTGCGCACCGTGGAGCACCGCGTCGGCGTGCGCAACGAAGTGGCCGCTTTCGCCGTGCCTCTGGGCGCCACCATCAACATGGACGGCACCGCCATCATGCAAGGGGTGGCCACCGTGTTCATCGCCCAGTTCTACGGCATTGACCTGAGCCTGGTGGACTTCCTGATGGTCATCCTGACCGCCACCCTCGCCTCGGTCGGCACCGCCGCGGTGCCGGGCGTGGGCCTGATCACGCTAACCATGGTGCTGACCCAAGTGGGCCTGCCAGTGGAGGGCATTATGCTCATCATCGGCGTGGACCGTCTGCTCGACATGATGCGCACCGCAGTCAACATCGCCGGCGACGGCATGGTGGCGACCACGGTGGCGCGCAGCGAAGGCCAACTCGATCTAGCGGTGTTCCAGGATCCGCAAGCGGGCACCAAGGACGGGTAAGTCTTTCCAAAGACGACAATTCGATTGGACGGGAGCGGCGGCATGGGCTAAGTTGGGCGTTGGAATTCACCGTACCGCACATCCACCCAACCCAGAGCCTGAACTTCAATGCTAAAGGGAAGCGACCTAAAGAAGGCCGGACTCAAGGTCACCTTGCCGCGCCTGAAGGTGCTTGAGGTTTTGGAACGCGCCGAGCCCCACCACATGAGTGCCGAGGACGTTTATCGGCACCTGATCGAACAGGACGAATCCGTGGGCCTCGCCACCGTGTACCGGGTGCTCACCCAGTTTGAATCGGCCGGCATCGTCGAGCGCCACAACTTCGACGACGGCCACGCCGTTTACGAACTGGCCAGCGAAGAGCACCACGACCACATGGTCGATGTCGATTCCGGCCAAGTCTTCGAGTTCGTGAACGAGCGAATCGAAGCCCTGCAGGAAGAAATCGTTGCCGAAAAGGGCTTCGAACTGATAGACCACGAACTCGTGCTGTACGTGCGCCGCAAAGAGTAGTTAAGGAAACTAGCGCCCTCCAGGGCTGCCCCAATCATCACACCCTCATGCTGATCGTCCTGTACTTCTTTTGGCGCGTGTGCCTGCTGCGTCACAATCCTGAAATCGTGCCCAAGCACCCCTACTTCCTGTTCCTGGTGCTGATGGCCAATTTGGCGTGCAGCATCACGGTGTCCACAATCATCTCCGGAGAGCCGGCCTTGCGCATCGCCACTGGAGTTCTGGTGTCAGTCGCCACCCTGGCTTGCCTCGTTTACCTCATGTGCAGCCTACGCGGCGTGAGCGACCGCTTCGTCTGGACAATGTCCGTTCTGCTCGGCTGCGATATGGTCCTGACCGCGATCTTTGCGGTGATTGTGCCCCTCGCGCAGATGCTCAACGAAGTCGCGGTCATTGCCGCCTACGCCACTTTCATGATCTGGTCGGTCGCCGTGTTCGGCTTCATTCTCTCGCGGTCGCTGAAGTCCCACATGGCCATCGGCGTCGGCCTTGCCTTCAGCATGATGCTGATCAGCACTGGACTCGCCAGCTTGGCCAGCGGCGGGTGAGGATTTACTTCCTCGGCATTGGCGGCACCCTGATGGGCAGCCTGGCTCTGCTCGCCAAGCAGCAGGGCCATCAGGTGAGCGGCTCCGACAAGCACATCTATCCACCGATGAGCGACTTGTTGGCCGCCGACGGCATCACCGTCTACGAAGGCTTCGACACGGCCCAACTGCAACCGCCCCCAGACCTGGTCGTCATCGGCAACGCCGGACTGCCCAGGGGCGTGGACTCGGTGGAGCACATTCTCAACCGCGGTCTGCGCTACGTCTCCGGGGCCGAGTGGCTGGGCACCAACCTGTTGCGGGACCGCTGGGTGTTGGCGGTGTCGGGCACCCACGGCAAAACCACCACCACAAGCATGCTGGCTTGGATCTTGGACTGCGCCGGCCTTCACCCCGGCTATCTGATTGGCGGCGCGCCCAAGAATTTCGACCGTTCCGCCCGCTTGGGCCAGGCGCCTTACTTTGTGGTCGAGGCGGACGAATACGACACTTCCTACTTCGACCGCCGTTCGAAGTTCCTCCACTATCAGCCCCGCACCCTCATCATCAACAACTTGGAGCACGACCACGCTGACATTTTCAAGGATGTGGACGCCATCAAGGCGCAATTCCACCAATTGCTTCGCACCGTGCCAGGAGAGGGACTGGTTATCGCGCCAGGGGACGACGGAAACGTCAACGGCCTACTCCGCGCCGGCTGCTGGACGCCTGTGGCCCGCATCGGCGCAACAGGGCCCACCCGAGCGCTGGCGATGGACAACGGCGAGCGATGGACGGCGATCAACGCCAACGCCGACAGCAGCGCTTTCGAGGTCGCCTTGAACGACCGGACCCTCGGCCGCGTCTCGTGGCCAATGCTCGGCCTGCACAATGCCAGCAACGCCTTGGGCGCCATCGCCGCAGCCCGCCACGCCGGGGTGGCGCCCGAGTTGGCCATCGAAGCCCTGGCCGATTTCTCCGGCGTCAAGCGCCGCCTTGAAGTGATTGCGGAAGTCGGCCAAACGACCCTGTACGACGACTTCGCCCATCATCCAACCGCCATTCGCAAAACCCTCCAAAGCCTGCGCAACCGGGTTGGCCGCGAGGAGATTCTGGCCATCATCGAACCGCGCACCCACACCATGGCGCTGGGCACCCTGCGCGACCCGCTGGCCAATTGCTGTGCCGCCGCCGACCAGGCGTTCTGGTTCCGCAGCGCCACCATCGAATGGGACGTAGCCGCCCTGACGGCGGAATGCCTTGTGCCCGCCCAACACTTCTCCGACCTGACGCACCTCATCAAGCAAGTGTGCGAACTGCCGAAGCAGCGGCGGCATGTTGTGATCATGTCCAACGGTGACTTTGACAACATCTACGAAAAGCTCCCCGCCGCATTGCGGGGCAGCTAAACTGAGCCTAGGAGGCTTTAGGTCTAGCTTGCTCACGGGCTGCCGGGCCACCATCATTTCAAGAGGAAGGAGAAAGACCATGAAGACCGCAATCGGGCTGACCGCCGCGCTGCTCCTCACGCCATTTGCCGGATTGGCAGGAGACGCTTGGCACCCATCCAAGTACGGCACCGACGACACCCTGGGGGCAATCAACAACCTTTCCCCGGAAAAGGTGGTGGCCGCCGCCCAGCTCGTCAAGACCGGCAAGGTCTACCGTCTCGGGGTGATCACTGGGGCGGATTCGCCAGCCTATCCGCCCCGGCAGTACGCCATGACCGTCCTGCAGCTCGACGACGGCACCGGCACACCGCTCGGCATCAACCGCGCCACCGGCAACGACGACCTGATGACGCTGTGGATGGGCATCGGCAGCCAGCTTGATGGCTTGGGACACATGGGCATTGACCACGTTTACTACAACGGCAACCGGGCCCAGGACTTCGTCGTGCCCACCGGCTTGACCAAGCTTGGCGTCCACGAGTTGCCGCCCATCGTCAGCCGGGGTGTGCTGCTGGATATGGCCAAGCTGGCTGGCCAGAACCCCATGCCCGAAGGCATGGCCTTCAACCGCAAGGAAATCATGGCAGCCCAAGCCGCTCAGGGCGTCCAAATCGAACGGGGCGACGTGGTGCTGTTCCACACCGGCTGGTTGAACGTCATGGACACCGACCCGGAACGCTTCATGGGTGGCCAACCGGGCCTCGGCGTCGATGGCGCCCGCTACTTGGCGGATCTGGGCGCAGTCGCCGTGGGCGCCGACACTTGGGCTCTGGAAGTGCTGCCCTCCGAAGATCCGGAACAGGCCTTCCCGGTGCATCCCGAGTTGCTGGCCAAGAACGGCGTGTACATTCTCGAGAACATGGACACGCGGGAACTCGCGGCCGACGGCGCATCGGAATTCCTGTTCGTGCTGGGCGTGCCAAGATTCGAGGGCGCCGTCCAGGCGGTGATCAATCCCGTGGCAATCCGTTGATCAACGGGAGGCCTGGCACCTAATGGCTCACCGCAAGGGCAGGCGATGGCTGGTCGCCGCCGGGATCGGCGCGTCCTTCTTATCCATACTGGCGCTGGTCGGCTGGCTGGCCGCAGAACAGATCGTCACGCCGCAAATGGCCGTGCTGCTGGGCATTGCCACGTTCGGGCTCTACGTCGGCTTCGGAATCCTGATCACGGTGTATCGAATGATCAGCCGGTTGGAGTGAAAGCTCGTCAAAACCACTCGTCCGGCATGTCCATCAAGGATGGCGCACCGGCACGAATGCTGCGGTCGAGGGCTTCCGTCTTGGGCAGCAGCTTGTCGTAGAAGAAGGTGGCGGTGCGCCGCTTCGCTTGGCCGAAGGCATCATCCACGGCCACTTTGGCCATGCGCGCCCACAGCCAAGCGTAGATGGTGAGGCCCACTAACTCCAAGTAGTCCGTGGACACGGCACCTGGCAAGTTGCCGTCGTTGGGCGCTTCAGCCACCACCCAATCGGTGACGCTTGCGAGCCGATCCAAGGCTTCGCGCAAAGCGGGAGCGTACTCGGGCGGCGCTGGGTCGGCAGCCAATTGGTCGATGAACCGACTCAGGGTGCCGCCACCGTCGCGGAGCACCTTACGGGTGATGAGGTCGAGTGCCTGAACGCCGTTGGTGCCTTCATAGATCGGCGCAATCCGCGCGTCGCGCACGATTTGCTCCATGCCCCACTCCTTGATGTAGCCGTGGCCGCCGAAGACCTGCTGGGCCATCACCGCGCATTCGAGGCCCTTGTCGCTAAGAAAAGCCTTGGCGATCGGCGTCAGCAATTCCGCCAGGGCCAGACTTTCGCCATCGTCCTTTTGCTTGGCGGCATCGAGGCTGCGCCCAACCAGCATGGCGAAAGCACGGCCCGCCTCGGTGTAGGCGCGTATCGTGAGCAGCATGCGGCGCACGTCCGGATGCACCAACAGGGTGTCCGCCTCGGCGCTGGGGTTTTGCGGACCCGTGGGCGCCCGGCCCTGCAGGCGGTCCTTGGCGTAGGCAGCCGCTTGCTGATAGGCCAGTTCGCCCGCGCCAAGCCCTTGCAGGCCGACTGACAGGCGCTCGTAGTTCATCATGGTGAACATGCAGGCTAGGCCCGCGTTCTCCTCGCCTACCCGGTAGCCGACGGCATTGTCGTAATTCATCACGTTGGTGGAACTGGCCACCACCCCCATCTTGTGCTCAATGGAACCGCTCGCCACCGCATTGCGCGGGCCGAGGGAGCCGTCCGGGTTGGGAATGAACTTCGGCACGATGAACAGGCTGATGCCCCGGGTGCCCGCCGGTGCGCCAGCAACGCGGGCGAGCACCAAGTGAACGATGTTCTCCGACAGGTCGTGCTCGCCGCTGGTGATGAAGATCTTGTTGCCGGTGATGCGGTAAGTGCCATCGCCTGCATCTTCCGCACGGGTGCGCAGCAAGCCTAAGTCGGTGCCTGCATGGGCTTCGGTGAGATCCATGGCACCGGTCCATTCACCGCTGTAGAGCTTGGGCAGATAGAGGGCCTTCTGGGCTTCGCTGCCGTGGGTGTCGATGCATATGGAAGCGCCCAAGGACAGGGTGCCGTATAGGTACAGGCCGGTGTTGGCGCTCCAGAACATCTCCTCGATCAAGCAGGCCAAGAGCTTCGGCATCCCCATGCCGCCATAGGCCGGGTTGCCGGACACCCCCAGCCAGCCGCCCTCGGTCAGCGCCTGAAAGGCAGGCCTGAACGCCGCCGGCGCCTGCACCGTGCCATCCTTCCAACGGCAGCCCTCCTGATCCCCGAGCTGATTGATCGGCGCCATCACCTCGCCAGCCAGCTTGCCCGCCTCCCGCAGCACCGCCCGCACCACGTCTTCGCTGAAATCGGCAAAGTCAGGCACCTCCGCCCACTCCCGAGTGACGTCGAATAGCTTGAAAAGCAGGAATTCCAAGTCCTGCTCAGGTGCCTGATAGTGCAGCATGAAGAAGGGCCCTTCGTTGCTCGAGGGCCATTTTAGCTTGTCAGCCCGAGGTTGCGTATGGCGGATTTCCTACGCCCACCTGAGGCAATCGCCACTAGCGCACGGCGCGCCTTAAGGGCAAAACAAGCCCATGGGAATCATCGACCTGCTCCTGCCACGGGTGTGCCGGCTGTGCGACATGCCAATCAACGCCGACCTCGACTTATGCCCGCCGTGCTGGTGGAGCTTGCCTTGGAACAGGCAGCCTTGCCCACGCTGCGCCCTGCCCTTGCCCCCTGGCGTGGGCTTGTGCCGCCGATGCGTTCTCAAGCCCCCGCCGTTTCAGCGCACCATAGCCCCGCTGTTGTTCGAGGACGCTGTGCCGAGGCTCATTCACGCCATCAAGTTCGGCAAGGGCTACAGCCAAGCCAAGCTCCTAAGCCGCCTGCTGGGCGATGCCGTGGCGGCGGCCGACGATCCCCTGCCCAACCTCTTGGTGCCAGTGCCGCTGACAACGGGACGCATTCTCCGCCGCGGACACAACCAAGCCATCCTGCTGGCCGCGCCCCTAGCCCGCCGCTTCAGCATCCCCCTTAAGCGCAAGACGGTGCGCCGCGTCGGACGCACACCCCCCCAGCGCGGTCAATCCCGGGTCGCCCGCGCCCGTAGCGTGCGCGGCGCGTTCAAAGCCATGCAGCCCTTCACGGGCACGATTGCGATTGTCGATGACGTGATGACGACAGGGGCAACCACTGCTGAGTTAGCGCGTGTGCTGCTGGAGGCAGGGGCCGATGAAGTTGTGGTTTGGGCCGCGGCTCGGGTGGACCGAATGGCCTAGCCTCATATCCTGCTCCAATGCAATTCCGCTAGACTACGCCAATGGCCATCCCCACTCCTGTCGCTTGGGCGTTGCTGGCGTTGTGCTGCAGTCAGGCTCAGGGCAGCGTTGGGGGTCCGCTGAAAGTCGCAGTGGCCGCCAATTTCCGCGCCGCATTCGTCATTGTCGGAGCGGAATTCGAGCGGGTTCAAGGCTTGGAGCTTGCCCCGGTCTTCGGCTCCTCCGGGCTGCTTGCCACCCAGATACGCCAAGGTGCGCCCTTTGCTGCCTTCCTTTCCGCCGATATGGCAAGGCCCGCGGCACTGGTGCGCGATGGCTTGGCAACGGGACCGGTCAGGGTCTATGCCCGGGGCCGGGTGGCGCTGTGGACGCCCAAGGGCAACGCCAGTCCGGCGGACCTGGAAGCAGGCCGCGTGGGCCTGCCGAATCCAAAACTGGCGCCCTACGGCCAAGCCGCGGTGGAATGCATGCAGGCACTGGGGGCCTGGGAGGGCGTTCAGAACCGGCTCGTGTTCGGCAACAACGTGGCTCAAGTTGGGCATTTCCTCACTGCGGGTTCACTGCCCGCTGGTTTTGTCGCCCTTGGCCAGCTCAAGGCGGTCGATGCGCCGGCGGAGCGCTTTTGGGTCTGCCCGGAAAACGCCCACCAGCCCATCGAGCAGGGCGCTGTGGTGGTGCGGCGCAGCCCCATGGCGACTGCGGCCGAGGGGTTGCTGGATTTCATCATGGCACCGGCCCGTCAAGCCCGCTTGGCGCAGTTGGGCTATGGCGCCGATGGCTGAGGACGTTCTGACCAGCCTCACGCTCACCGCAGCCTTGGCAGCGGCGACCACCGTTGCGCTGCTCATCCTCGCTCCGCCCTTGGCTTGGTGGCTCGCACACACCAATCGGCGCGGCGCATCGCTGGTCGAGGCGCTGGTGGCCTTGCCCCTGGTGCTGCCGCCCACGGTGCTCGGCTTCTACCTGCTGCTGGCCATGGCAGAAGACGCCTGGCTCGGCGCTAGTTGGCGCTCACTCACCGGCCAGCCCTTGGCGTTCACGTTCAGTGGCTTAGTGCTGGCATCCATCATCTACTCGCTGCCCTTTGTGGCCCAGCCGCTGACGGCCAGCTTTCGCAATACGCCTGCCGAGTTGCTGGACGCCGCGTCGGTCATGGGCGTTGCGCCGGCAGCCCGCTTCCTGCGCTTCATGCTGCCCCTGCATTGGCGGGCGCTGGTGGCGGCCGGAGTGCTCGGCTTTGCCCACACCGTCGGCGAATTCGGCATCGTGCTGATGATCGGCGGCAACATTCCCGGTGAAACCCGAGTGCTGTCCATCCTGCTGTTCGACCAAGTGGAGTCGCTGGACTACGCCAGCGCCCATCTTACCGCCGCCATTCTGCTGGTCGTCTCCCTCACGGCACTGACCCTGACCTACGGCACCTTGCGGCGACAATGAGCTTGACGTTGAAAGGCCGCTTCGCGCCACCCGGCGGCTTCGAGCTCGAGGTCGATCTGGAGTTGCCCCGCAGCGGCGTCACTAGCGTGATCGGCGTCTCCGGGTCCGGCAAGTCCACCTTGCTGAGGTTGATCGCCGGTCTGAACCGATCACCGGGCTTCCAGGTGATGCTGAACGGCCGCGATTGGAGCGCCCTCCCCGCCCACCGCCGCCCAATCAGCATGACGCTGCAGCAACCGGCCCTCTTCCCCCATTTGACGGTGGCCGGCAATCTGCGCGCCGTGCCGGGCGGCAGTCGGTTCGATGAGGCGGTGAGCCGATTTGGCTTGGAAGGTCTGCTCGAACGCAAGCCCGCCGCGCTTTCCGGAGGCCAGCAGCAACGGGCCGCGCTGGCTCGCGCCTATCTCAAGCCCGCCGCGCTCTGGCTGCTCGACGAACCCCTTTCGGCGCTCGACGCCATGGCACGGGCGCGGCTGGCGCCGATGCTCGGCGAACTGTGCAGAACCTTGGGCAAGCCGGTGATCTACGTCACCCATGCGCTCAGCGAGGTGGTGCAAATCGCCGACCATCTGGTGATTCTGGAAGCTGGGCGGGTGATCGGCGCCGGTCCGCCAGGCAGCGTCGCCGCCGAACTGGACCACCCCCTGTCGCCGATGATCGACACCGGTGCCATCCTCACCGTTGAATTTGATACCTACGACGAAGCCCATGATCTCAGCACCTTGCGCATCGGCGCCCAGACGCTGCGGGTACGGGGCGACCTCGGCCAAGCGCCATCGCCGTTGCGCGTCCAGATTCCCGCCCGCGACGTTGCCTTGGCCTTGGAACGTCCACTTGGCACCAGCATCCTGAACTGCCTGGAGGTCACCCTCACCAGCCTGGCCCCGACCCCGGACGGTGCCGTGTTCGCGGAGCTCGACTGCGCCGGACAGCCGTTGCGGGCGCGCATCACGCGCTTGTCCCAAGAGAACCTAGGGCTCATTCCCGGCATGGCGCTGCACGCCTTGGTCAAGTCGATGGCGCTGGATGTCAGGCGCGGTTGGGCGCAACCACCCGGGTGAGACACACTCAATTACTAATTTGACATGAATTAGTAGTTAACTAGTACCCATCTGCTTGTTCTCGGGCCCCAATCCCGAACAGGCGCTTGTTGCGAATCAAGTTGGCGTACTGTTGAAAGAGGTATGACTGCTGCGCGGTCGGACAGGCTGAAATCTGCTCCTGAAAGGCGGCTTGGACACGGGCGTCGAGTGGCACGGTGTCCGGCAAGGCCTTATCACCCAATTGGCGGGCCGCCTCCACGTGGGTGGGGAAGACCTTGAGGCCTTCAACGATTTCCCGGTCGATTGCATCGGCAAGGGCTTCCGGCGAATCAAAGCCGCCCTCAAGAGGCGGGCCAAAATGCAGATGCACCCGGCCTTTGAAGCCGAGCATGCCTTCGACAATGCTGGAGAGGTCCTCGCCGTCCGGCTTGTCATACTTGCCGTGCAGGTCGGTGATACACAGCTCCCGTGCCTTGCGCAGAGCGCAGGGGTCGAGTTCATAGGTGATCGCCACCGGCACGATGTTGATGCAGCCGCACAAGCCGCCACGATCCTCCGCCTCCTTGCGCCAAGCGAGGGTCAGCATCTTGATGAGGGCTGGGTCGGTGCGGTCGAGGCCGTCCTTGGCGCGGCCTTCGCGTTGCGCGATCCAAACCGACTCGGCACTTTCCAAGGAGGCCCGGATAAAGGCTGAGGTGCGGTTGAGGGCTCGGTACACCGCCTTGGTGCCCGTGACGCTGCGTTCGATCACGAAGCTCTTGTTCAGACGCATGAGGTCGGCCGCGTAGGCCTTGCCGAGCAAATTGTCGCCGATGGCGATGCGGGTGGTGGCATGTCCGGCGCGATGGATGGCGAAGTTGACCAAGCCGGTGTCCATGATGATGTCGCGGTGGGTGGAAATGAACAAATAGGGCGTCCCCGCGGCCAAGCGCTCAATGCCGCCGACGCTGAAGTCGAGAATGGTCTCCTCGATCAGCGTCTCCATATGCCCCGATAGGAACAACTGCACATCGCGCACGGTGCTCAAGCGACTCGCCAGACGGCGCAGCAGACGCCCGCCAAGCAAGCGGCCAAGCTGCGGCAGCAGCCGTGTTGCGCGGGGAAACAGGTACCGCCCCACACCCGACTGCAGGTCCGCATCCCTCGCCAACCGCGCGAGAACCCCCGGAACCTCCTCGTCCCGATAAGGGCGAATGCCCTCAAACTCCTCCATGCCCGGCATGTTACCGAAAGCAAATCGGTCGGCAATGCCTTAACATCCGGCCTGCAGTTCGCTGAAGGAGAGCGCGGATGACCCTAGCAACCAAGCCCTACGAGCATGGATTGCTCGACCTCGGCAACGGCGGCTACGCTTGGCTGCAGCCAGACGGCGGCTGGGGGTGGAGCAACGCTGGGCTGATCGTCGACGGGGACCAATCACTCATCGTCGATACCCTGTTCGACAAGCCCCTGACCGCGGACATGCTCAAGGCCATGCGGGCCAGCGAGCCCAAGGCCACCGCGGAATTCGACTTCCTCATCAACACCCACGCCAATGCCGACCACTGCAATGGCAACGAGCTGGTCGCCGAAGCGGAGATCATCGCCTCCCAAGCCTGCTTTGACGAGCTTGCCCGTGAAAACCCAAATTTGCTGCAGACGCTGATGGAGCAGGCGCCTTCGATGGGCGAAGTGGGCGAATTCTTCCTCTACTGCTTCAGCGATTTCGACTTCCGTGGCATCAACCGCACCTTGCCGACCCGCACATTCGAGGACGAAATGACGCTGACGGTGGGCGACAAGACAGTCTCCCTCAAGCAGGTCGGCCCGGCCCACACGGCGGGCGACATCCTCGCCCATGTTCCCGACGACAAGCTCATTTTCACCGGCGACATCCTGTTCATCGAAGGGCACCCGATCATTTGGGAAGGGCCAATCGGCAACTGGATCGCCGCCTGCGACCATATGCTGGCGCTGGACTTGGAGTGCGTGGTGCCCGGCCACGGTCCGGTGACCGACAAACAAGGCGTAACGGCCATGCGCAACTACCTCCAATACGTGGCCGAAGAGGCTCGCAAGCGCTTCGACGCCGGCCTCGGCGTGATGGAGGCGGCGCGGGACATCGCCCTGACCGACTACGATTCCTGGGGCGACGCGGAGCGCATCGTGGTCAACGTGGCGACGCTGTACAAGGAGTTCGCCAACGATGACGAACCCAACAACATCACCGAACTGTTCGCCCTGATGGCGGCCCTGCACAAGGAACGCCGCCGCTAGCGGCTCCCCGATCCCCCCACCCACTCATTCCAAAGCTGTAGAGGATGGCGCAGGAAGCAGCAAACGCCATCCTCGCCGGGTTCCGGGCCTATCGGCGGCATTTCGAGCGCATCACGGCTGGCGCGGGAGAGCGCTTCCGCGATGCCGACTGGCCCAATGTGCAAGCCGCGATCCTTGCACGGCTGAACCTCTACAAGACGCACATCGACCGCGTGACAGCGCAAATAGGCTCCGGTTCGGAGGGCTTTCCGCCAACACAGTGGCGGGATGTCAAAAAGGCCTATGCCGAGGCCGTTGCGGCAATGCCCGACGGGGATCTCGCCGAGACCTTCTACAACTCGGTACACCGGCGAATCACCCGCAATCCGAAGCTCGACAGCGAGCGGATGTTCCTTGCCACGTCCTTCAACGGCGGTCCGCCACCTCCCGCCGGGGAGGGCCTGACCAGCTGCTATCGGCCGAACGCCGGGCTGACCGGCATGGTGCGGCGCATCCTTGACGAGCGTGTGCCAGACATGCCCTGGCAGGACCAAGGCCGTGACATCCGCAACATCATCCGCTCGCTGATCGAGGCGCGGCCCGAGGTCGCCTCCGGGACGGGTTTTAGGGTCGAGGTGGTCAACGCCCTGTTCTACCGCAACAAGGGCGCCTACATCGTCGGTCGGCTACGCCTCGATGATGCATCGTCGGACGCGAGCCGCCAACGCGTCTGGCCGCTCGCCCTGCCGCTGGCCATGAGCGCCAGTGGGGACGCCTACGTGGACACCCTGATTTGCGACGAGGACGAATTGTCCATCGTTTTCAGCTTCACCCGCGCCTATTTCATGGTGCGCGCCCACTACCCCTTTGGCCTGGTCCGCTTCCTCAATGAACTGCTGCCGAACAAGAAACGCTCCGAACTGTACGCCGCCATCGGCCAGCACAAGCACGGCAAGACCGAGTTCCACCGCGGCTTTGTGGAGCACCTGCGCCAGTCCAACGATGCCTTTGTCGCCGCCCCAGGCATCAAGGGCATGGTGATGACGGTGTTCACCCTGCCTTCCTACCAGACGGTGTTCAAGGTCATTCGCGATGAGTTTCCGCCGCAAAAGGCGGTTACGTCCGACGAGGTGCGGGAGAAGTACCACATCGTCAAACGGCACGACCGCGCCGGGCGCATGGCCGATACCCAGGAATTCAAGGATCTGCGGCTGCCCTTGGACCGCTTCGATCCGGAGCTGATTGACGAGCTGTGCGCCGCGGCCCCTTCCGCGCTGAGCATCGAGGACGGCCAACTGCGCATCCGCCACCTCTACACCGAACGGGCCATGACACCGCTGAACCTGTACATCGAGAACGCCGACCGCGCCATCCTGACCGAGGCGCTCGATGAGTACGGCAACGCCATCAAGCAGTTGGCGGCAGCCAACATCTTTCCCGGCGACATGCTGCTGAAGAACTTCGGCGTCACCCGCCACCGGCGCGTGGTGTTCTATGATTACGATGAAATCAGCTTCCTGACCGACATCAACTTCCGCGCCGTGCCGGAGCCGCGCACTCCAGAGGAGGAAATGGTGGCCGAGCCCTGGTATTCGGTGGGGCCAAGCGATGTCTTCCCGGAGGAGTTCCGCCGCTTCCTGTTTGGCAAGCCGGAGATCAAGCGGCTCTTCGCAACCCTGCACGGCGACCTGTTCACTCCGGAATACTGGCGCGGCTTGCAGCAGGCGATCGCGGACGGCCATGCCATGGACGTGTTTCCCTACCGCCGCAAACGGCGCTTTTCCAACCAACGGCGAGCTATTGATTCGCAAGCGCAAAAGTAGGACAGTGCCGTTCCTGCGCCGCTGGCGGCAAGCCAAGTGCGCCGCTGATAGAGGGTTGCGTCACTCATGGTTTGGATTCGCTGGCTGCTCACGCCCTTGACCCCAATCGCCGTTGCGGCTGCCTCGCTGGCGGCGGGGCTGCTGGTCATGCGTCAACTCAACCAAGGCTGCCCACCGGATAGGATCGCCGGCGGCCAATGCGTCACGGCGGAGCACATCACCGCCTTGGGGGTCACCTTCTACGCGGTGGTCTTGCTGGCCGTCATTGGCGGCGGCTGGGTTGCGGCGCTGGTCGCGCCTAGGGGCAAGCGAATCGCTGGGGCGCTGGCCGGTTTTCTGGTTGCCGCGGTTCCCTGCGCCCTGTACGTCATGACCGAATGGCCGGAGCTGGCGCCCGTGGCCGCCTCATCGGTGGCCGCCGCTGGCCTGACGCTATGGTGGATAGCCGCTTGAGAACGCAATCGCGCACGAAGGAGTTCATCATGAAAACTGCATTGAAAACCACCTTGGTGGTGGTCATCGCCATCATCAGCGTTCCCGTCAACGAGTTGAGCATGGTCATCTGGCTCCCCAGAGGCGCCGCCCTGTTCGACGCCACCCAGACCATCAACCTCTGGCTGTTCTGCATCCTGCCGGTCGGCTTCCTGGTGGTGACCTTGCAGGCCTTGGCGCTTTGGCGCATCTACCGCTCCAATCCGCTGCGCTACGGCTTGATCTACGGTTGCGTCGTCGTCCTCTTTCACACCTTCTTTCTGCATCGGTTTTTCAATCCCCCAGCGGACATCGCCATGTACGTCCTCACCGACGTCGGCGTCATGGCGATCGTGTTTGGCGG
>JAPPIX010000202.1:13182-15037 GCA_028820495.1 Gammaproteobacteria bacterium | reverse complement strand
AGCGACCAAGGCCACCGCAAAGCGCAGGGTCGCCTGATGTAGGCTGACGCGCCCGCCTGTGTTGGACACCAAGCGCAATCGCCACGCCCGCATGCCCGCTGTTTGGCCGGCTGCGGTCCAGAAGTAGGCGAAAAAAGTGAACGCCTCAAGAAAGAGCAGGGTTTGCACGGGCGCGCCAAGCACCGGCTCGCCGCCGCTGGCGACCACCATCACCAGCAGCGTGATCATCCAGATCGCCAGAATCAACAGGGCATCATAGAACATCGCCGCCAGACGGCGCGGCAGGCCCGCGCCGCGCGGTTCAGAAGCGGGCTTCGCCGGCATCCAAAGACATCGGACGGCCGCAGAACTCCTGTTCGGTCATGGCACCTAGGGTGTCTGCATCCCGGCAGTTGGCCCACGTCCGCTCACCCCCGTCGAGGCGCCCCGCGATGTGGGCCACCTCGGGGCCTTCCGTGCCGTACATCACCGAGTAGCCCTCGACGGTGGCTAGGCCCTTGTGGTCGGCGACGACATCACAGGCCGGCAAGGCATCCACCTCGGTTTGAGGCTCCTCGTGCCGGAAGGGCCGCGGGGGCGGCTCCGTGCAGTAGAGGCCTATGGCGTGCTTGGTGAGGTAGCCGCCATTGGCGGACACCAAGCCCTTCTCGCCGGGGGCGTCGCGCAGCACTTCCGCCATGCGGGCGATGGCGTGCATCACGTAGTTGTTCAGCGGGCCGCCGGCAAAGGTCAAGCCGCCGGTCACTGTCAGGGGCAGCTTTCCATTCGAGCCATCAGAACCGCTTAAGCCGATTTCAGCCGCCGCCACCTGAACGGCGATGGGAAAGCAGCTGTAGAGGTCCACGTGATCCAAATCCGCGGGCTGCCAGTCAGCCCATTCGAGGGCGCGGCGGGCCGCGAGCCGGATGGCCGGGGAACTGTGCAGGCTGTCCCGGTTGGACACGAGATAGTGGTCATGGGCGTCGGCCCCGGCCCACGGATAGACCCACTTCTCGCGGGGAATACCCAAGGATTGCGCCTTGCGCTCTGAACACAGGAGCAGCGCGGCGCCTTGGTCCACGTTGCTGTTCGAATTCATGAACTTGGGGTAGGGGAACGAAACCGGTCGGTTGGCGGCCGAAGGGACGCGGATCTCCTCGGCCGTCCTCGCCTCCCGCAGCCAAGCATGGGGATTTTCCGCGGCCACCGCCGAAAAGCTAGCCCAAAGCTCCGAGATGCGCTCCAAGTGCGCATCGACCGCTTCGCCGAGATGGTGCCGGCGGGCGGTCTCCATGATGGGATACATGCGGATGGGCCGATCGATGCCGAGAGCCAACTCCGCTGGATGCCCCATGGCCATCTCTTTGCCGATAAGCAGATCCGGCGTGCCATCGATGCTGCGCCAAACCGGCTTGGCGCCCGTCCGGCGCAGCTTGGCTCGAGTGTGGCCGCACTCCGCCCCCGTAATGAGGATGGCCTCATGGATGCCGGCTTGGATGTCGAGAACCGAGCGGTTGACCACGGTTTGCACGAAGTTGCCGCCGTAGGGCGTCATGGCCGTCTCGGCACCTGCATTGCCGAACGCTTCACCGACGGCTCGCGCGGGATTTTGGTATGGCCAGTAACCTCGAATGACCCGAATCGAGCCCGCCTCCGCCATCAAGCGCGGGCCGCCGGCATCGGCTGCCGCTGCCCGGCTCGCGTCGATCATCAGTTCAATGGGCTCCTTCCCTTCATCGAGCCCTTGGGTTCGCTGGCTGACCTGAGCGACTCCCACAAGAACCGGCGTTTCCATCGGCATCCCCAGCTACAAGCAAAAGTGGGCGCCAATGATAGCTTGCGCTGCAGCTCGACAAGAAGGAAATTGGAACAAAGA
>JAPPIX010000202.1:0-13082 GCA_028820495.1 Gammaproteobacteria bacterium | reverse complement strand
CTAGCCGCCCAATCGCACGGGTCGCATCATCCCTTGATGCGGTTGTACGCCCTCGTCGCCATCACGGCGATGACCGCGCCATAGAGCAACAGCACGTACTGATCGACGATAGCGTCCAGATAAGCGCCGATCACATGAATGTGGCCGAGCGCATCCGCGCCGCTTGCCATGCCGACGGAAGCCGCCACCACCAGAACGACGGTGGGGTTTTCGGCGTCAATCGACCGGGCGCCGTACACAAGGCCGAGAACAACGAGCACCAATGGCAGCAGCCCCTGAGGAACCATGCCGGGCATGAGTCCTTCGATAATGGCCGCAATGACACCCAATCCGAAGATTATTCGCAATTCCATCAGGTAGTCCCCCTCAAAACAGGTTTTTGGTCACCTGTGCGCAAAGACCTAGCGGAATCGCCAAGATGCAAACTACAACGGCTCTTTTGCTTGTTGGCGATCACCGCTGTCCGAACGCACTCCTCAAAGGCCAACCTAACACGGCGTTACCATTCAACCGCGTATGAATAGTGGGGGTTTGATGGGGTTTTGGTGGAATTTCCCTCAATAGTGGACCCGGAGAGCCCTCAGCTTGGGGAGCGCGAGGGGTCCGCCCCTCGCTGGGGAATGGCCTTAATCGCGGCTGGCGTAGCGCACCTCGGCTACCCGGAATCGAAGCCCGTCATCGCCTTGCATCAGGCGCAGCAGGGCGGTCGCATCACCCCGCAGCGGGATGTGGCTGGCGTCGGCGGGAAGCTGGTTCCAAGTGGGATCAACCGCATGCCAGGAGCCGCCCAAGGCCACTTCATTCCAAGCATGGAAGGCCAAGGCTGGCTCATTTCCATTCGAATACGCCAAGCCAACCACCGTTCGAGCGGGCCAGCTCAAAGCCCGGGCCAAGGTGGTGAGCAGGTCCGCGTACTCCGTGCAGTCGCCGGTTCGGCGAGCGATGGTCTCGAGTACGCTGGTTGGCGGCGCGTCAGGCCGATAATCAATGTAGGCGTGGACGAAGGCCACCAAGGCGGCGAGCCGGTCCTCGTCGGTCTCGGCAGACCCCACTCCCCGGTTGGCCAGACGAGCAACCCGTTGATGATGGACAGGGAATTGCAACGTCTCGCCAAGGAATGCCGCCGAGTCGGCCGCCGTCACCGGATTGGCTTCGATTTCGAGCCGCCAACCGCCAAGGCTCCGGCGCGCCTCCGGCCAGATGGCGTTGAGCCCTTGCGCATCCTCGGCGATCAGCACCAAACGCTCAATCTCGCCGTGGTTGGGCAGGCGCCGATCCAAGGCAACCCGATGGTTGGTCAGGTGCAGCGGCGGGCGCACCTTGAGGGCCTCGCCCTGCGTTGCGCGGGTTAACGAGAACAGGCCCGACATGGAAAACGCCACCGGCACATAGCGGCTGTCGAGTTGAATTTCCGTTGCGCGCAACGGCGCGGGGCTGGCGAAGCGATAGCCGATTTCATTCCTCTCCAGGACTCTAAAGGGCTTGTTGACCAGCTTGGCTGCGTTGAAGTCCAAGCTCCTGACCCGGAAACGGGCTCCGCTTTGCGGCTGTTCAGCGGCCAGCCAGGATTCGAGCGCCAAGTAGTCGCCCAACGAAAAAGCCCAATCGATCGATCGCTCCCGGACCGCATCGCCACGCTTGAACTTCGCCCGTCCGCCATCGGCTGACCATTCCAAAACGACGCCCTCGGTGGGCGACCCGGACCCGTCACTCCAGTGTTCGGCACGCGTCAGTCGATAGGGCGGCAGCGGATCGAAGGTCAAGGATTCACTGATGCTCACCGGCGCCCCACCGTCAACGGAGAAAAGCATGAAAGACTGAAACCGCCACGCACCGCGCCAATCGCGCCCCGCCTCCGTTGCGAGGTAGCCGATCGGCGCGGAGCCCATGCTGAGCTGGTACCAGTAGGCGCCAGCAAGGGCGTCGGCCCGCTCCGCTTCGGCGGGACGGGCTTGGGCAAGCCAGTCGGCAAAGGCAAGTGTCAGCGCCAGCGCCAGGACTCCGGCTGAGAGACGCAACAGCATTGAAAGCCCCTTGGTTGTGGCTGATGCGGCTAGAATAACTGTCTTTCAGCAGATTGCGGCCAATCCACCATGGCTGAACGACCGACCGACTTCATTCGACAGCAGATCGACCGGGATATCGCAAAGCCCGACGGCTCCAAGGATGTCATCACCCGATTTCCACCCGAGCCGAACGGTTATCTGCACATCGGCCACGCCAAGAGCATCTGCCTGAACTTCGGCATTGCCGAGGAGTACGGTGGCCACGCCTATCTGCGTTTTGACGACACCAATCCGCTCGCGGAAAGCGATGAGTACGTCGACGCAATCAAGCGGGACCTGGCTTGGTTGGGATTCGACGTAGCCAACCGCGTAACCTTCGCCTCCGACTACTTTGAGGCGCTCTACAACTGTGCCTTGGAATTGATCCGCAAGGACAACGCGTTCGTCTGCAGCCTCTCCCAAGACGAAATCCGCGCCACCCGCGGCACGCTAACCGAACCCGGCACCGACAGCCCTTACCGCAATCGCCCGGTGGAAGAAAACCTGGATCTATTCACCCGCATGCGGGCCGGCGAATTCCCCGACGGCGCCCATGTGCTGCGCGCCCGAATCGACATGGCCTCGCCCAACCTGAACATGCGCGACCCGGTGCTGTACCGCATTCGCCACGCCGCCCACCACAATGTCGGCAAAGCTTGGGTGATCTACCCGACCTACGACTTCACGCATTGCATCTGCGACGCCTTGGAGAATATCACCCATTCCCTATGCACCTTGGAATTTGAAGACCACCGGCCGCTCTACGACTGGGTGCTGGACAACTTGAGCCTGAACGCCCGCCCACGGCAGATCGAGTTTTCCCGCTTAGGCTTGGAACACACCGTGATGAGCAAGCGGCTGCTACAACAGTTGGTGACCGACGGCATGGTCGAAGGCTGGGACGATCCGCGTCTGCCCACCCTGGCTGGCCTGCGCCGCCGGGGCGTCACACCAAGGGCGATTCGTGACCTCTGCCGTCGCGCCGGCGTCACCAAACAGGACAATCAGCTGGAGATTGAGCTGCTGGAGTTCTGCGTTCGCAGTGACCTTGAGGACTCAGCGCCCCGAGCCCTAGGGGTGGTCAAGCCGCTGAAGGTGCGGCTGACCAACTACCCCCAATCCAACGAGACGCTGCAGGCCCCTTGGCATCAACGCGAGCCCGAAATGGGCACTCGCCCGCTGCCTTTCGGCCCGGAACTCTACATCGACCGGGAAGACTTCACGTTTTCGCCCCCGCCGAAGTGGAAGCGGCTCTCGCCCGGCTCTCACGTGCGCCTGCGCTACGCCTACATCATCCGCTGCGACGAAGTGGTCACCGGCGCCGACGGGGAAGTGTCGGAATTGCTGTGCACCTACTTGCCCGATTCCAGGAGCGGCAGCGACACCAGCCGGGTGAAGCCCGCCGGCGTGATTCACTGGGTGGCTGCCCATGCCGCCGAACCGGTGCAAATGCGGCTTTACGACCGCCTGTTCAGGGTGCGCGACCCGAAGGGCGCTTCGTTGATGGATGATCTCAATCCGGCTTCCCTAGTGACCGCCTCCGGATTCCTTGAGCCAGCCGCCGCAACGGGTGAGCAATCCCACTTTCAGTTCGAGCGCGTCGGCTACTTCCACCGGGACCCAGTCCTGCCCCGCACCTTCAACCGGGTCGTCTCCTTGCGGGACTCCTGGCGACCCCGGCAAGCTTCCGCAGGCAGTCGAAAAACGCCCTAGATTCGATCGAACTCCGAGCGATGGCGCTCAACTAGGGAAACGTAGCGCAGCCCGGATTGGCGGCGCTGCCACGCACCGAGGCCGACATTGTAACTGGCCAAGGCGCACTCCAAGCCACCGCAGCGCTCCTCAAGGTGGGTTAGGATTTGAGCGCCGCAATAGATGTTCTGCTCGGCATCGCGCAGATCCCCCACACCGCAGAAATCCGCCCAGTACCATGGCTTGATCTGCGCCGGGCCGATGGCCCCGGACGGGGAGCGGACCTGCTTGCGGAAGGAACTCTCCGTAAACACGAGGCTGGCGATCAGCTCCGGCGCCAGTTGTTGACGGTCAGCGGCTTCAAGTATCCAGCCAGCGAACTCAACGGCGCGATCCAAGGGAGTGCCAAAGGCCTCATGCATCCGCCCGCCGAAAGATGCCTTGCGCTGCTCCCAAGTTTGGCTGGCGTGGAAGGGCTTGGCGATGGGGAACGTTGCCACGCCCCCCTCGTCCCGGTCACTCACCAAGAGCAGGCCCGTCGGCGCAACCCCGTTAGCGAAGGCAACGATCAGCGCGACAATCAAGGACGCACTGGCGAAAAAAGCGTTGCAACACCGAAATTCCATGACTATGCAAGCAGCTTTCCCTAGACAAGGCGGCGGATTCTACAGAGAAAACCAAAAAAGCAAAAAGCCTCGAAACCCGCTTCCATCGCGGCTTCAGGCCGTCAATTCGGCGATCAGCCGCCGCTGCTCATCGGTCGGAATACCCCCGTAAGCCGCCGCAGTGCGATCAACTAAATCGCCGTAGCGGGCCTTGATCTGCCCCGGAATGGCGGCTGGCTCACCGCTCACCGCAAAGGCGCCAAGCATTTCATCACTGATCAGCGAGCCCATTTCCACCCAACGCCCCTGCTTGGACATGCGGTTCAGTTCCGGCTGCAAATCGCCAGCGCCGATGCTGTCGAGTACCGGTTTATAGGCCGGGGTCGAACCGTAAAAGGCGATCTGCTGCCGGGTGGCCGCCTCAGCCTTGGCGAATTCCTCCTCATTTTGGCCGGTCACCACGAACACCGGATAGCTGATCTCGAAGTCGCTGCGCTGCTTGCCCGCCTTGGCGAAGCCCCGCTCCAAGGCCGGCAGCGTGGTTTCCCGGAGGTAGCGTTCGGTGGTGAAGGCATGCACGATCACCCCATCGGCCACTTCGCCGGCTACCTCCGTCATCCGCGGGCCCACCGCGGCGAGAAACACCTTCGGCGGGCCGTACTCGTTGTTGGTGGGGGCGAAGAAGGGTGTCATCAGCGTGTGCTGGTAGAACCGCCCGGAGAACTGCAGCGACTCGCCTTGATGCCAATTGGCCCAAATGGCCCGCATGGCCAAGATGAACTCCCGCATCCGCGCCGCCGGATTCGACCACGGCATGCTGAAGCGCTTGGTGATGTGGGCGCGAATCTGCGAACCGATGCCCAGCACGAAACGCCCCTTGGAGGCGGCGTTCAGATCGTGGCCAATGTTGGCCAAGGTCATCGGCGAACGACCAAAGGCGACCGCGATCGAGGTCATCAGTTCCACCCGATCGGTGTGCTGTGCGGCAATAGCCAGAGGGAAAAACGGATCGTGGGCGGTTTCCGCCGTCATCAGGCCTGAATAGCCGAGTTCCTCCAGCGCCCGCGCCTGTTCGCCCACCTTGTCCAAATCCCAACCGATTCCACCATCTACTTTCACTTGAATCTCCCGCTCATTTTGTCGTGCAGCCATCGCCGCGGCGAGGCATTGTTCCAGCTTGAAACACGGGACGCAACGGCGCGCCCGCTACGCGGGCGCGTTGGAGTTTGGCTGGCGCCAAACTCCGTACGCTGATTGATTGCTCCTGCCTGCGGCTATTTCCCGAGCAGTACAATAGAATGGCGTGTTCAAGGAGAGTTCCCGCTTTGACGGCAAAGGTATTCATCGACGGCCAGGCCGGCACCACCGGCATTGAAATTTCCGAGCGCCTGCGCCAGCGGCCCGACATCGAACTGCTGTCGGTGGCCGAAGCGAAGCGCAAGGATCCAAGCGCGCGCGCGCGCCTGTTCGACCAAGCGGACATCGCCATTCTATGCTTGCCGGACGACGCCGCCCGCGAGGCAGTGGCGCTGGCTGAAGGGCGCTGCCGTCTGCTCGACGCCAGCACGGCCCACCGCACCGCGGACGGCTGGACCTACGGCCTGCCGGAGCTAACGCCCAATCAAGCCGACGCCATCGCCGGGGCCGATCGGGTCAGCAACCCGGGGTGCTATCCGCAGGGCTTCATTTTGTGCATCCGCCCGCTGGTTGATGCCGGCCTGCTCTCGCCGCAGGCGAACTTGACCCTGCATGCCATATCGGGCTACTCCGGGGGTGGCCGGAAGATGATTGAAGCCTACGAGTCGGCGGACCCCGGACAGCGGGACCAGTGGGGCACCCGCCCCTACGCCTTGAGCCTTCGCCACAAGCACCTGCCGGAGATGCAGCGCTACTCGGGATTGGCCGCACCCCCCCTGTTCTCACCGACGGTGGGCACTTTTCGCAAGGGCATGGTCACCATGGTCCCGCTGTTTGAGGAGCAGCTGGAAGGCGGTGCCCAAGCTGCGGACGTGGTCGATGCCGTGGCTCGCGCCTACCGGGACAGCCCCTTTGTGGCCGTGTCGCCCTACGGCGATTGTCCTGGCTTGGACGGCGGTTACCTGAGCCCCTGCGGCTGCAATGACACCAACCGCATGGAGATCGGCCTGTTTGGCAATGAGCGGCAACTCCTGCTCGCCGCCCGCTATGACAATCTCGGCAAGGGCGCCGCCGGCGCTGCCGTGCAAAACCTCAACCTGATGCTCGGCTGCGAAGAAACGCGGGGCTTGGCGTGAAGGCCCTTGAGGCGCTGACTGCGACCGAACTCGGCCAACTCCGCCAGCGGGTCGAGCGGGAGCTGGCCCTGCAGCGCGCCAACAAGCTCGCCTTGGACTTGAGCCGCGGCAAGCCCAGCCCGGAACAGCTTGACTTAAGCACTGAACTCAATGAGCCATTGGCCAGCCTCATCGCCGAGGACGGCACCGACGCCCGCAACTATGGCGCTCTGCGCGGCATCCCCGAAGCGCGGGCCTTGGGCGGCGAACTCATGAATGTGGCCGCCGACCGGGTGTTGGCGGCGGGCAACTCGAGCCTGTTCCTGATGTACCAAGTAGCCGCCACCGCCCTGCAGCACGGCCTTTGGGGGGACGATCGTTGTTGGTCGCGCGCCGCCGGCGCGCCGTCACCGCGAATGCTGACGCCCGTGCCGGGTTATGACCGGCACTTCACGATCTGCGAATCGCTCGGCATCGAAATGATCAACGTGGCCATGCTCGACCACGGGCCGGACATGGATCAGGCCCGGCGCCTCGCGGCCGAGGACGCCTCGATCAAAGGCATCTGGTGCGTGCCCAAGTACGCCAACCCCACCGGATGCATCTACGCCGACGAGACGGTGGCGGCCATGGCCGAACTGCCGCGGGCCGCGGCGGCGGACGACTTCGTCGTCTTTTGGGACAACGCCTACGCCGTGCATGACTTCGAGTTTCCCGCCGCGCCCTTGGCCAACCTCTACGATTTGGCCGTCGAAGCAGGCACAGCAGAACACGTGGCCTTGTTCTCATCCACCTCGAAGATGACCTACGCCAGCGGCGGGCTCGGCTTTTGCGGCGGCTCCGACGCCCTGCTCAACGCCTTGGAGGGAGCCTTAAGCTTGATGTGCATCGGCCCGGACAAGGTGACCCAACTGCGCCACGCCCGCTTCCTTTCAGGCCGCATCGAAGAGCACATGGCCCGCCACGCGGCGGTGCTCAAGCCGAAGTTCGCCATCGTTGACGGCGTACTCGAGGAGGAACTCGGCGGCTTGGGGATAGCTCGCTGGACGCGGCCCAAGGGCGGCTACTTCGTCTCCCTGACCACCCCGGCCGGAACCGCCGCCGAGATCGTCAAGCAGGCTGCCGACGTGGGGCTCAAGCTGACCCCCGCCGGCGCCACCTTCCCCTATGGTCGAGACCCCAACGACGACAACATCCGCATCGCCCCCAGCTTCGCGCCGCAGAACGAACTGGAGGCCGCCATGAGAGTGCTGGCCGGCTGCGTGAAGCTGATCGCCATCGCCCATCTTCAAAGAGAGCGCCGGAACGGAGGCTGAATGACGCCCATGGCCGAACCGCACGATGGGGCGCCGAACCCCGATGGCGAAGAACTGCACCGCTTTTCCGAGTACGCCCTGCCCGAACCCCTCGTGCAGGCGATCAACGACCTCGGCTATGAGCGCTGCACCCCGATTCAAGGCCAAGTACTGCCCCTGAGCTTGGCCGACTACGACATCACCGGCCAAGCTCAGACCGGCACCGGCAAGACCGCTGCCTTCCTGATCACCATCCTGACCCATCTCTGGGAGCAGCCGCGAAAGCACGCGCCCAAAAGCCAATTGCCCGCCCCGAGGTCGCTGGTGCTGGCACCGACCCGGGAGTTGGCGATGCAGATCGAGGCGGACGGCACCGAGCTGGCCCGGCACATGGACCAGGACGCCCTGTGCGTGGTTGGCGGCATGGACATTCAAAAGCAGGTCAACCGGCTCAATGCGGAACGGCCCAACATCCTCATCGCCACACCCGGTCGGCTGATTGACCTGCTGCAGCGGGGCTGGGTGGACATCGGCGGCGTGGAAATCCTGGTCATCGACGAGGCTGATCGAATGCTGGACATGGGCTTCATACCCGACGTGCGGCGCATCGTGTACCGGACGCCGCACAAGCATCGGCGGCAAACACTGTTCTTCAGCGCCACCTTCAACGACGACGTGATGCGCTTGGCGCAATCCTGGACCTTGGAACCGGAGCACATCGCCATCGCCCCGGAGCAGGTGGCGGTCGATACGGTGGAACAACTGTTCTGGTTGACCAGCCGGGAGGGCAAGCGCCAACTGCTGCGCGACTTCCTTAAGATCGAGCAGCCGGAGCGCGCCCTGATATTCGCCAATCGGCGCGACCAGACCCATCGCTTGAACCAGTGGCTGAACAGCAAGGGCATCGACAGCGAAGCCTTGGCCGGCGACGTGCCCCAGAACAAGCGCACCCGAACCCTAAGCCGGTTCAAGGAGGGGAGGATTCGCTACGTGGTGGCCACCGACGTGGCCGGGCGCGGCATTCACGTCGATGGCATCAGCCACGTCATCAACTACGACTTGCCAGAAGACGCCGAGGACTACGTTCATCGCATCGGACGGACCGGCCGGGCTGGCGCCTCCGGGGTGAGCATCAGTTTCGTCTCAGAAGACGATGCGTTCAACCTGCCGGCCATCGAGGAGTTTCTGGGCGCCCCGGTGAAGTGCATCCAGCCGCGCCTAGACAACCGCCAGAGTCCATGAACATGGCGACCGACGACGTTCGGGCCGTTCAGGTGGCGGCCATTCAACATTGCGCGACCAGGGATGTGGCGGGCAACCTCGATGCGGTGGAGCGGCTGGCCTTGGAGGCGAGGGAAGCGGGCGCCGAGGTGGTGATGACCGCCGAGGCGTTCGCCTACATCGGCCCGGACCGGGGCAAGCGCGCCCTGCTTGAGCCGCTTCCCTCCGGCGGCCCGATACTGGACCGCTGCCGGCAGTTGGCCGAGCGCCTCGGCTGTGACCTCGTGCTTGGCGGCTTTCACGAGGCCGCCCCCGATGCGGGCAAGGCTTTCAACACCTGCGTGCATCTCGACGCCCGTGGCGAAGTGGCGGCGCTGTACCGCAAAATCCACTTGTTCGACATCGAATTGGCCGACGGGACGGAACTGCACGAATCGCGGCGCACCGCGCCGGGTGATGCGCTGACCACCACCCGGCTGCCCTTCGGCCTGCTGGGCTTGACCATCTGCTATGACGTGCGCTTCCCCTATCTGTACCAAGCGCTGGCCGACCAGGGCGCGGTGGCCCTGACCGTGCCCTCCGCCTTCACCGCCACCACGGGCGCCGCCCACTGGCACACCCTGCTGCGCGCCCGCGCCATCGAGTGTCAGTGCTACGTCATCGCCCCCGCCCAGCATGGCCGGCACAACGACCGGCGGCGCTCCTACGGCCACTCGCTCATCGTCGATCCCTGGGGCGAGGTGATCGCCGAATGCGAGGACGGCGACGGCTTCGCGCTGGCCGTCATCGACCCGGCGCGAGTGGCCGAAGTCCGCGAGCAGTTGCCCTGCCTCAACCATCGGGTGGCGGCGGCGTCGCTGCAGCCGCCGCAGAGCGGCGCTAGAGCGGCTTGCGGAGACTGAACGTGGGCATGGGTGCGGGCAAGAGCATCGTCATCGTCGCGGCGTTGATCGTCATTACCGCCGGACTGAAGGCTGCTGCGGACCTCGCCGTGCCCTTTCTGCTCGCCGCCTTCATCGCCACCATCGCTGCTACCCCTATGTACTGGCTGGAACGACGCGGCACTCCCGGCTGGCTGGCCATTACGCTGGTGATGGCGGCCATTCTAGTGGCGCTGTTGGGGGTGGGCGCCTTGGTGGTCCAATCGGCCAACGCCTTCACCGCCAAGCTGCCCTTCTACCAGGAACGCCTGACGCTGATGTTCAGCACCGCCCTGACTTGGCTGGAACCCTTAGGTGTTGTCCTGTCGCGAGACCTCCTGATCGAGAACTTCAATCCGGGCACCGCCTTCACCTTGGCGGGGAACGCCTTGGCCGGCCTTGGCGCGGCGCTGTCGAACAGCTTTCTGATACTGCTCACGGTCATCTTCATACTGGCCGAGGCAACCAGCTTTCCGCGCAAGCTCAAGGACGTGCTGAGCCGGCCCAAGCAATCCATGCCCCACTTCGTCCGCTTCGCCGAGAACGTCAACCGCTACATGGCCATCAAGACCACGGTCAGCGTTTCCACCGGGCTCGCCGTCACCCTGATGCTGGCCGTTCTCGGCGTCGACTTTCCAGTGCTCTGGGGCATTCTCGCCTTCATGCTCAATTTCGTCCCCACCATCGGCTCCATCATTGCCGCGGTGCCGGCCGTGCTGCTGGCGCTGGTGGAGCTTGGCCCGCTGTCCGCGCTGCTGGCTGCTTCGGGCTACGTGGCACTCAACATCTTCTTCGGTAATTTCATCGAGCCGCGCTTCATGGGACGGGGCCTCGGGCTGTCCACGTTGGTCGTCTTTCTATCGCTGGTGCTCTGGGGCTGGGTCTTCGGGCCCGTCGGCATGCTGCTGTCGGTGCCGTTGACCATGACCGCCAAGATCGCCTTGGAGGCCAACCCCGCCACCGAATGGCTGGCGCGGCTGCTCGGTCCGGCGGACGGCTTGGAGAAGGCCGACGCCGACCTGCCAGAGCCTGCGGAACAAAGCTAAAGCCACGCCAACGCCATGGCTTACGAACGCAGCAACATTCGCCGCATGGCGGGCTACGCTTGGGGGGAGCAGCCGGAGGATCCCGGCACCTGCAAGCTGAACACCAACGAAAACCCCTACCCGCCCGCCCCCGGCGTAGCGGCGGCGCTCAAGGGAATCGACGCGGCCGACTTACGGACCTATCCGCAACCAACTGCTGCACCCCTGCGAACGAAAATCGCCGAACACCACGAGTTGGCCAAGGAAAACGTGCTTATCACCCATGGCGGCGACGAGGCGCTGCGCTTGGCCATCACCACCTTTGTCGAACCCGGTTCGCCGCTTGGCTGCGCCAATCCGAGCTATTCGCTCTACCCGGTGTTGGCGGGCATCCAAAATGCGCCCGTACTACAGGCCGAGTACAACGAAGACTGGACCCTGCCGACCGATTTCGCGCAGCGAGCCAACGCTGCCGGGGCGCGGCTGACCTGCGTGGTCAACCCCCACGCGCCCTCCGGACGGCTAATGAGCGTAGACGACTGCGCGCGGCTGGCCGCTGAATTGGATGGGGTCCTGCTGCTCGACGAGGCCTACGCGGATTTCATCGATCCCGCGCTTGGCTACGACAGCGCGCCGCTGGTCAAGGCGCATGACAACCTGCTCATCCTGCGCTCCTTTTCCAAAGGCTACAGCCTGGCCGGGCTGCGCCTCGGCTATCTGATCGGCCAGCAAGCCTTGATTGAGCCGCTGCTCACCAAGACCCGGGACAGCTACAACATCGACGCCATCAGCCAACGGCTCGGCCTTGCCGCGCTGAAAGATCAAGACTACGCCATGGACACCTGGCGGCGGGTGCGGACGGAACGATCGCGGCTCAACGATGAACTGGCCCCGCGCGGCTTCGCCTGCCCGCCGTCGGAGGCCAACTTCCTGCTCGCCCAGGTGCCCCCAAACGCCAAGCGGACGGCCAAGGCCCTCTACGAAGCGCTCAAGGCACGAGGCATTCTGGTGCGTCACTTCGACACCCCACGCCTCGGCGACGCCTTAAGAGTCAGCATCGGAACCCCGGCCCAAAACCGGCGCCTGCTCGAAGCGCTCGACGACTTGCAGGGCGATGTTTCCGCTGCGCGATGAAAACCCGACGGCCCGCAAACCGATCGCGGTCATCGCGATCATCGTTCTCAACGCGCTGACCTGGGGGTTGGTTCAGGGCTTCGGCAGTGCCTACCCGCTGGCGGAATCGCTGTGCCTGCATGGCCTCATCCCCGGCGAACTGCTGGGCTTGGTCGACATGGGCCATCAACTGCCGATGGGTCAAAATCTGCTCTGCACCCTAGACGGCAACGCCAGCCCCGCCACCCTGTTCACCTCCATGTTCCTGCACGGCGGCTGGTTCCACATTCTCGGCAACCTCTGGTTCCTTTGGGTGTTCGGTGACAACATCGAAGACGTGATGGGGCCGTTCCGGTTCATCGTCTTCTACTTGCTCTGCGGACTAGCGGCGGCATTCGCGCAGATCGTCTCAAACCCGGGCAGCGCCATTCCCATGGTCGGCGCCTCCGGCGCCATCGGCGGCGTGATGGGCGCCTACGCGCTGCTCTTTCCCCGTGCCCGGGTGCAGACCCTGCTGATCCTCGGCTTCTACGTCACCACCATCGGCGTACCTGCCTTCGTCATGCTCGGCTACTGGTTCCTGCTGCAAATTCTCGGCGGCCTGCCGGCATTGGGCTCCAGCGAAGGCGGCGTCGCCTTCTGGGCCCACATCGGCGGCTTCGTAGCCGGCCTCGGCCTCATCCACTTGTTCAAACGCCCGGACTTTCGGAAGGCTCGAGGTGGACGTTCGCCACGACGTTCATCTAATGGCGAACGCTGGTTCTGATCACGACAAAAACTCACCTGTTGAGGAGAAACCAATAGCCAACTTCATCGAAGAGGTCATCGAAAATACCATTAATGGAATTTCGAAAGCCCATCACTAGTGTCCGGTTAAAAGTCGAATAAATTCAATTGGTTGGGATGGCCATGAG
>JAPPIX010000303.1 GCA_028820495.1 Gammaproteobacteria bacterium | reverse complement strand
CGCGTTCGCCATCGGGCCCGGCCCCTTCGCGCGCGCGGGTTCGGGGGGGGCCCCCCCCCGCCCAAACCCCCCCCCCCGGGTCTTGGGGCAGCCCCCCCGGAGCGAGGGCGTCCCGCCCTCGATTGGATCCAGATGGTTAGGTGATTCAAACTGAGCCGCCGTCGCCCCCTTGGCGGGGGTTAGCGTGTTCTGGTCAAGCCCTTCATCGTAGTCGTCCCAACTGAGCATGTGGTATCTCCTTGTGTCGCGCGATGCGCCCGCCTCGGCGGCGGTTACTGGCAGGCCTCGCAATCCGGGTCGTCAATCGAGCAGGCCGCTCCCGTTTCCACTTCGGTGGTCGGTGCGACCGCGTTCATCGTGCCTTGGGCAAGGGTGGACTTCTCGGTGCCCGTGGCGCTCAGGGTGCGCAGGTAGTAGGTGGTTTTCAGCCCCCGCAGCCACGCCATGCGATAGGTCACGTCCAGCTTCTTGCCCGAGGCCTCCGCAATGTAGAGGTTCAGGGACTGGGATTGGTCGATCCACTTCTGGCGGCGGCTGGCGGCATCGACCAGCCAGCGCGGCTCCACTTCAAAGGCGGTGGCGTACAGCGCCTTCAGGTCATCAGGTATGCGGTCCATCGCCTTGAGCGAGCCGTCGTAGTATTTCAGGTCGGCGACCATCACGTTGTCCCACAGGCCGAGCCGCTTGAGGTCGCGCACCATGTAGGGGTTGACCACCGTGAACTCGCCGGAGAGATTCGACTTCACGTGCAGGTTCTGGTAGGTCGGCTCGATGGACTGGGAGACGCCGGTGATGTTGGCGATGGTGGCCGTGGGCGCAATGGCCAGCACGTTGGAGTTGCGCATGCCGTTGATCTGCACCTGGCCGCGCAGGGCATCCCAGTCCATGGAAGCGCTCAGGTCGGCTTCCAAGTAGGCCTTGCCCCGCTCGTTGCGCAGCAGCTTGAGCGAGTCGATGGGCAGGATGCCCCGGCTCCACAGGGAGCCGGAGAAGGTGGCGTAGGCGCCCCGCTTGCTGGCCAGCTTCGAGGAGGCCTCAATGGCGAAGTAGCTGACCGCCTCCATGGACCGGTCGGCAAATTCGACCGCCGCATCGGAGCCGTACGGCAGGCGCAGTTTGTAGAGCGCGTCCTGAAAGCCCATGATGCCGAGCCCAACCGGGCGGTGGCGCATGTTCGAGGCACGCGCCTGGGGCACCGAGTAGTAGTTGATGTCGATGACGTTGTCGAGCATGCGCACCGCCGTGCGGACGGTTTTCTTCAGCTTCTTCAAATCAAGCTCGCCATCGACGACATGCTGCGCCAGGTTGACGCTGCCGAGGTTGCACACGGCGATCTCCTCGGCGCCGGTGTTCAGCGTGATTTCGGTGCAGAGGTTCGAGGAATGCACCACGCCTGCGTGCTGCTGGGGCGAGCGCAGGTTGCAGCTATCCTTGAACGTCATCCACGGATGGCCGGTTTCAAACAGCATGGAGAGCATCTTGCGCCAGAGGTCGCGGGCCTTGAGGGTCTTGAAGAGGGTCAATTTGCCGGTGCGGGTCTGCTCCTCGTAGGCCTCGTAGCGCATCTCGAAGGCCTTGCCGTAGAGGTCGTGCAGGTCAGGAACCTCGTTGGGCGAAAACAGCGTCCAGTCGCCATCGTCGGTCACCCGCTTCATGAACAGGTCCGGAATCCAGTTGGCGGTGTTCATGTCATGGGTGCGGCGCCGGTCGTCACCGGTGTTTTTGCGCAGTTCCAGGAACTCCTCAATGTCCAGATGCCAGGTTTCAAGGTAGGAGCAGACGGCGCCTTTTCTCTTTCCGCCCTGATTGACCGCTACGGCGGTGTCGTTGACCACCTTGAGGAAGGGCACCACGCCTTGGGACTTGCCGTTGGTACCCTTGATGTAGGAGCCGAGCGCCCGCACCGGCGTCCAGTCGTTGCCGAGGCCGCCGGCCCACTTGGAGAGCAGGGCGTTGTCGCGAATGGCGCTGTAGATGCCATCGAGGTCGTCCGGCACGCTGGTCAAGAAGCAGGAGGAGAGCTGGGAGCGCAGGGTGCCGGAGTTGAACAGGGTCGGCGTGGAGCTCATGTAGTCGAAGCTCGACAACAGGTTGTAGAACTCGATCGCCCGCTTGTTGCGGTCGCTCTCCTGCACCGCCAGCCCCATGGCCACCCGCATGAAGAAGGCCTGGGGCAACTCGAAGCGCACATCGCCGCTATGCAGGAAGTAGCGGTCGTAGAGGGTCTGCAGGCCAAGGTAGGTGAACTGCAGATCCCGCTCCGGCTGCAGGGCCGCGCCCAAGGCATCGAGATCGAAGCCGAGCAGGTCAGTAGCCAGCAACTCCAGTTCGACCCCGCGCTCGATGAAGCGTCGGAACGCACGCGGGTAGGCCTCGGCCATTTGTGACTGGGTGGCCGAATGGTCGCCAGCCCCGGCGCCTTGGGCCTGGATCTCGAGAAAGCCCAAGGCCTCGGCGCGCAGTTGGTCGAGCAGCAGCCGAGCGGTGACATAGGAGTAGTTGGGCTCCTCTTCAACCAGGGTGCGCGCCGTCATCACCAATGCGGTGGCCACGCCATCAGCGCTGATGCCGTCATAGAGGTTGGGCAGGCTTTCCTCGATGATGCGATTGGCGTCTACGTCCAGAAGGCCGGCGCAGGCCTCGGTGGTCAAGGTGTGGATGCGGCCGATGTCCAACGGTGCCCGGTGGCCATCCGGCCAGACCACCTCGATGTCGCGGCGCTGCCCGCCGTGCGCTCCACCTTGGCCACCTTCGCGCTCCCTGCGCTCCTGGGCCCGCGCTTCGCGGTAGATGATGTAGGAGCGCGCCACCTGGTGCTCCCCGGAGCGCATCAGCGCCAGTTCAACCTGATCTTGGATGTCCTCGATGTGCAGCGTGGCCCCGGAGGGGAAACGGCGCTGGAATATGCCGCTAACCTGGGCGGTCAGCGTGGCCACTAGTTCGCGGATGCGCGGCGAGGCGGCGCCGCTGCCGCCTTCAACGGCGAGGAACGCCTTGGTCATCGCAATGGCGATCTTGTCGTCCGTGTAGGGCACGACTTCGCCGGTGCGCTTGATGACCTTGAGCAGGCCCGGGGCGGTGGCGGCGACGCTCGGCGGTGGTTGAACAAGCGGATCTCGGGTGGACTCTGTGATTCTGTTTTCCATGGCGTTGGCTTTCTCGCTGGTTTTCGTGATCGCGGGTTTAGGTTGTTGAGCAGGTTACGTTCGCGCCCGGCGACCGCCCACTCCTCGGTCTGCAGCATCGCCTCGTTGGAACTTTGGTTTTGCGTGCGGTTGGCGGCGTTGGGCGGATTGGATCGGCGAGCCCGCGGGAGGACCCGTTGGAGGAATCGATCCGCTGGCTGGCTGCAATTGGCCGATGCAGGCGAAGCGGCGTTGCGTTACGCTGCCCGCCGGCGCTATGAAGCTGAATCAGCACTAAAATCGGACCTGCGGCATGGACCCCTCGACACCCTTGCAGCGGCTCGTTTCCGCGCCGCGATTACCGCCGGACAGACCACCGGACAGGCCGAATGGCTTGCCCAGTGGCAATTCCAGCAACCCCAACATATTGGGTTCAGATCGGCACCGGACACAACATACAGGGGTAAACCGCAGAACGCAACATTACTCAGGGAAAATGTTTCAGCAACGGCAAAGGGGGGTTCATGAGCTTGATTCTGGCCATTGACCAAGGCACCTCGAGTTCTCGCGGCATCGTCTTCGACATGGCCGATGGCCGCATCGTTGGCGGTGGCCAACAGGCCTTCGACATGAATTTTCCGCACGACGGGTGGGTCGAACAGGACCCTGAAGTGCTCTGGCGGACCACTATCGAGGCTGCCCGCGCCGCCATTGCCTCTGCCGGCGTGACGGCCCATGAAATCAGCGCCATCGGCATCACCAACCAGCGGGAGACCACCTTGGTCTGGGACCGCAGCAGTGGCGAGTGCGTCCACAACGCCATCGTCTGGCAGGATCGGCGCACGGCCGAACGTTGCCAGCGCATGGCGGCGGACGGCTTGGCCGAGAGCGTGCGGGCCAAGACCGGCCTGGTGCTCGACCCCTACTTTTCCGGCACCAAGCTCGCCTGGCTGCTCGACCAAGTGCCGGGCCTGCGCCACCGGGCGGCGGCGGGCGAACTGTGCTTCGGCACGGTGGACAGCTTCCTGCTGTGGCGGCTGACCGGCGGCCGCGCCCACCTGACCGACGCCACCAACGCGTCGCGAACCCAACTGTTCGACATCAACCGGCAACGGTGGGACCCGGAGCTGCTGGACTACTTCGACATTCCCGATGCCCTGCTGCCCGAGGTTTGCGACAGCGCCCATGCCTTCGGCACAGCCGATGCCGAGTGGTTCGGCGCCCCAATTCCGATCGCCGGCATGGCCGGCGACCAGCAAGCGGCGCTGATTGGTCAAGGCTGCTTGGCCGAGGGCACCTGCAAAAGCACCTACGGCACGGGCTGTTTCGTCATGACCAATACCGGGGCCGAACCGAGGCCCAGCGGCAATGGCCTGCTGACCACCTTGGCCTACCGCCTGCAGGGCCAAGCGACCTACGCCCTGGAGGGCAGCATCTTCGTGGCCGGGGTGGCGGTGAAATGGTTGCGCGACCAACTTGGGCTAGTCGATGACGCCGCGCAGACCGAAAGCCTGGCGCGGTCGGTGGATGGCGATGCCCAAGGCGTTTACTTCGTGCCGGCCTTCACCGGCCTCGGCGCTCCGCACTGGAGCCCGAACGCCCGCGGCACCCTTACCGGACTGACATCAGACACGCACTCGGCTCACATCGTCACTGCCGCCCTGCAGAGCGTCGGCTTCCAGACCGCGGAACTGCTCGATGCCATGGCGGCGGACGGCGCGGCAGTCACAAGGCTCGGCGTTGATGGCGGCATGGTGGCCAACGATTGGCTTTGCCAGTTCCTGGCCGACGTGCTCGACCGCCCCGTAAATCGTCCCCAGACCATCGAAACCACCGCGCTCGGCGCCGCGATGCTCGCCGCCGCAGGCCCAGGCGGCGACCTCGGCGGCGTTCACCAAGCTTGGGGCCAAGGCCACGCCTTCACCCCAAACCTGGCACCAGCCAAGCGCACCGCGCTCTTGGAAGGTTGGCGCCGCGCCGTCCGTCAGACCTTGGCCGGCACCTGAACCCGACCCTCGTCAGGACAGCAACGCACCGCCATCAACGTCCACCGTGGTGCCGGTCACGAAGTCGTTCTCGATCACGAACAGGATGCCGGCGGCCACTTCGTCGGCGGTGCCAATGCGGGGAATCAGGTGTTTGGCCGTGGCCCCAGCAAAAAACTGCTCACGGGCATCGCCCTCACCCGGAAACAGGGGGGTGTCGATCAGCCCCGGCGAGACGACGTTGATGCGGCGGGGCGCCAGTTCCGGGGCCACGGCGCGAACGAAGCCCTCCACGGCGTTGCCCACCGTGGACAGGGCCAACGCGCCCGGCCCGGGGTTGCGGGCGGGATAACCGCTCACCAGCACGACGGCGGCGTCATCGCTCAGGTGCCCGGCACCCAAGCGAACCGTATTGGTGTAGCCCCATAGCTTGCGGAACGAGCCCTGAAAGGCGTCCAGGTCCATTTGCAGGAAGGGGCCGGAAGCCCGTTCGCCGCCGGTGGCGGCGTTGACCAGCACGTCGATCGGCGCATGGCGGGCGAAGGTTTCCGCCAAGGCCGCCCGATCGAGCACATCGACGCTCTCCATCGCCACGCCGGCCGGCATTTCACTCGCCGCCCGCTCCGGATTGCGGCTGAGCGCCACCACTTGGGCGCCCCCTTTCGCCAAGCGGCGAACGGCCGCCAAGCCAATGCCCGAGGCGCCGCCAAAAACCAGCGCCTTCCTGCCCTGCAGTTCCATCATTTGGCCTCGTCAGTCAATCGAAATCTTAGTGTCCTGTCCCGCAGATAGGTGTGATTATGCGTGGCCGTTTCGGCCCCCGGCCGCGTTGCTCCTCCTTGTGTGGGGCCTGCCACACGGCGTCGTCGCGCCTTACCGGGAACCAAAACGGCCTAGCGCCTAAAACCCACCTATCTGCGGGACAGGACACTATGAGCACCGCGCTCGATCCGTCAATCGGCGTCCTCCACGTGGGGCGTCTCGCCCGCCTCGACGATCACGGCGCACACTTCGGCCAGCATCTGCTCAAGCCGTGCCGCATCGGGCCCGCGCATCACCAAGGAGGCGCCGTAGCGATTGTCGCGGAAAAAGGGGTAACTGCCGAGATCAACGTCGGGGTAGCGTGCCTGAATCTTCCCCAGGCCGGCAGCGATCTGGCTTTCACCCAAGTAGGCCATCACGGTGCGCGACTGAATGACCGGCCCCCGATCCAGCTTCCCTTCCAAAGTGGCCAGCATGGCCCGCATGACCGCCGGGATGCCGGCCATGACGATCACGTTGTCCACCCGAAATCCCGGCGGGCCGCCGGTGGCGTTATCGACCAGCACCGCCCCTTCCGGAACCCGCGCCATGAGCATGCGCGATTCCATTACGTCCGCCGGCGCGGGACGCTGCCTAATAAGAGCGGCAATCTCTGGATGGGTCTTCAAGGGCACGCCAAATGCCTTGGCGATGCACTCGGCGGTGATGTCGTCGTGGGTGGGGCCGATGCCGCCGGTGGTGAACACGTAGTTGAAGCGCCGCCGCGCCTCGTTCACCGCCGTGACGATCTCCGCCTCGATGTCCGGTATGACCCGGGCCTCGCGCAGTTGAATGCCCCAGCCGCCCAGCGTCACCGCCAAGTGGTTCAGATTGGTGTCCGGCGTGCGCCCGGAGAGAATTTCATTGCCGATGATCAGAGCGCAAGCGGTCACGGCGTCGGGAAGCTGCATGGTGTTCTATCCGCCTCGGTTCGAAGAAAGTGCCGCGCTCAACCAGAGGGGCGCAGAGAGGCATGCTACCACCGCACGTGCCAAAGTAGAGAATCAGCCAAGCGCCAGTCCATCCAGCCCAACCGTCACACGCCCCGAAACGCCGGCCGGCGCTTCTCCGCAAAAGCCCGCCGCCCCTCCTTGTAGTCCTCGCTGTCGAAGCAGGCATCCACTAGGGCATTCGCCGCTGCCACCTCATCCGGCCTGCCGCCGCGCTCCCAGGCGTCGAGGGCTGCCTTGGCGGCCTTGACTGTGAGCGGCGCATTACCGGCGATCTGGCGGGCGTAGGCGATGGCTTCCGCCTCGATGCGGTCGCGTTCGTGGATGAAGTTGACCAAGCCCATCGCTGCCGCTTCGCTGGCGGTCATGAAGCGGGCGGAGAGCAGGATGTCGCGGGCCTGGGCCGGACCCACCACTCGGGCGAGCTTGGCGAGGCCGTCGTAGGCGTAGCCCAAGCCTAGGCGGGCGGCGGGGATGCCGAACTTGGAATCCGGGGTGGCGAAGCGCACGTCGGCGGCCAGCGCAGTCGCCAAGCCGCCGCCGATGCAGTAACCCTCGATCAGCGCAATCAAGGGTTTGGGGAAGTGGGCGAGGGCATGATTGGCGCGGCCTGCAACCCGATCATAGGCGTCCTCCTGCGCCGCGTTGGCCCGCTCGCTGTCGAACTCGGAGATGTCCGCGCCGGACACGAAGGCCTTGCCGCCGGCGCCGCGCATGATGACCACCCGCACCTCATCGTCTTCGGCAAAGGCACCAAGAATGTCGGCGATGCCCTGCCACATCTCCAGCGACAGCGCGTTGTGGCGGGCCGGGTGGTTGAAGATCATCCAACCGATGCCCGCATCGCTGCGGGCGAGCATCCGTTCAGTGTTCAATGGCAAGGTTTTCAATGGTCAGCCCAATGCTAGTGAGTGCAAAAGCGGAACAGTAGCCGTCCCGTGCCCGCTTGCCAAGTCGGGTACACTCCCTGCCTGCAAGCACGCCCGCGGGAGCAGGCCATGGAATTTTCGGGCACCGAGGAACACCAGTTGATTCGCGACAGCGTCCGCAAGCTCTGCGCGGGTTTTCCGGACGAGTACTGGTCAGAGAAGGATGAAGCCCACGAGTTTCCTTGGGACTTCTACAACGTCATGGCGGATGCTGGCTTCGTCGGCATCGCCATCCCCGAGGACTATGGCGGCAGCGGCAGCGGCATCACCGAAGCCAGCATCGTGCTCGAGGAGGTCGCCGCCTCCGGCGCCGCCATGAACGGCTGCAGCAGCCTGCATCTGTCCATATTCGGCATGCATCCGGTGGTGAAGCACGGCAGCGAGGCGATGAAGCAGCGCTACCTGCCGCGGGTGGTGAGTGGCGACCTGCACGTCGCCTTCGGCGTCACGGAGCCGGATGCGGGCACCGACACCGCCTCGCTGAAAACCGCGGCGCGTCGGGACGGCGACCACTATCTAGTCAAAGGCCGCAAGGTGTGGACCACCAAGGCGCTCGATTCCGAGCGCGTCCTGCTGCTGGTGCGCACCACGCCCCAGGAGCAGGCCGTGCGCCGCACCGACGGGCTGACGCTGCTGCTCGCCGAGCTGCAGCGCCCCGAAGTGACCATTTCGCCGATTCCCAAGACCGGCCGCAACGCCGTGGCCTCCTGCGAAGTGGTGTATGACGATCTGCCCGTGGCGGTGACCGACCGGGTGGGCGAGGAAGGCAAGGGCTTCCGCTACCTCCTAGACGGCCTGAACGCGGAACGGATCCTCGTGGCGTCGGAGGCCTTGGGCATCGGCCGGGCAGCACTGCGGCGAGCCGTGGACTATGCCAACGAGCGGGTCGTCTTCAACCGGCCCATCGGCCAGAACCAGGGCGTGTCATTCCCGCTCGGTGAGGCCCGCATTCGGCTGGACGCTGCGGAATTGATGGTCCGCAAGGCCAGTTGGCTGCTCGACAACGGCGAACCTTGCGGCGCCGAAGCCAACATGGCCAAGTGGCTGGCGGCGGACGCCGCCTTCCAAGCCGCCGACCAAGCCATGCAGACCCATGGCGGCTTCGGCTACGCCAAGGAGTACCAAGTGGAGCGTTACTGGCGGGAGGCGCGGCTGATGCGCATCGCACCGATTTCCCAGGAAATGATCTTGAACTACGTCACCGAGCACGTGCTGGAGTTGCCACGGTCGTACTGATGAGCAAGGCCCATCCCCAATCAATGGAATTTCTGCGCCAACCCGCCACGGCCAATCGGCTCGGCGACTGTCTGATTGCCAATTTCCAGCGCGACTGGACACACTTCCGAGCTGCTGTCGCCTTCGTCAAGCGCTCGGGTGTCAAGCACGTCGCTGGCCCGCTAGCCAGCTTCGCGCAGTCCCGTCAAGTCGAAGTCATCGTTGGCATCGATCACAATGGCACTTCTTACGAAGGACTGCGCGACCTGCTCGCCGCCGTGCAGCCAAACGGCCGGATAATCGTCTTCCACAATAGGCTGGTCCACACCTTTCACCCCAAGGTGTACGTATTCAAGTCCGAAGTCGCCGCCGAAGTCATTGCTGGATCCGGCAATCTCACGGAAGGCGGCTTGTTTACCAACTACGAAGCCTCAGTTCGCCTTAGCCTTGATCTCACCAAAAACGAACACGCCGACACGCTTGATTCCGTCGAGTACGGGCTGAACCAATGGTCGCGACTTGAGCAGGGCACCACGCAAGTGTTGGATGAAGACCTTCTGCGAACGCTGAGAAACGCCCGGCTCGTTCCGATGGAGGCAACCTCGCCAACCAAGGGCGGCATGTCCAAGGGGGCGGCCAGCGACGCCGACCTAGAGATTGCCAGCACTCTGTTTTCGGCGCTGAGTGAACATCGCGCTCCGGTGGCGGCAGGCACCGTGCGTTCACCAGCTAAGAGCAAGGAAGACGTTGCACGAGGCGCTCAAACCACACAGGGCCAGGGATTTGCTGGGCGCAACCGATTCGTTATGACATTGCAGCAAACCGACGTTGGCGTCGGGCAGACTTCTCCAGGAACATCCAAACGCTCGCCGGAGATATTCATCCCGCTCTCCGCCCGCAACGCCAATCCCAGCTTTTGGAATTGGCCAGGCGGGTTCAGAACGGACCCCGAAAAGACGGGAAAGTTGGACCGGACAAACGTTCCCATACGCTTCGCCGGGAAAACGGTTTTCATCAACATGATGACGTGGCCGGACAAAAGCGACTTCCGCCTGCGCAGCGCCGCACTTCGGGATGCAGGACATGTCGGCGATCTACTATTGATCGAGAAGGCCGAACCAAGCTTGGACTTTGAGTACTACGTCGAGATCATTCCGGAGGGAACCAAGCAACACGCGAGGCACCTCATTCACTGCACTGGCGTTCTCCGTGGTCGTTCGCGCAAACGATACGGGTACTTCTAAACCCCCAGTTCAGAGCTTGCGTAGTGCGACAATGCGCTCCGACGGCATGGCGTTCTTTCGGTAGATGTCACGCGAAGACAGCATTTCCATCGGCACATCGTCCTCTTTGCGAAAGCCCACGCCCTCGGCAATTGCCGTCAAGTGATCTGCCGTGTTGATTTCCACCAGTTCGCCACCTGCGGTCGTGCGATTGTTGCCGATCACCATGAATGCAGTCCCACCTTGACGTAGCAGGATGAACATCTGCCCCAAGACTTCGCGCATGTCCAAGAAGTACTTGGACAGCAGCGCGGACAGGTTGCGCCGCCGAAATCCAACTTCATGAGTACTGTTCAATTCGTGAATTCGATCGATCAGCGCACCCGTGGCTGTCGGCAGCAAGGCCCGATTGGCGTCGTAGAACGACCAATAGGCTAACCGGCAGCGCTCCGTCACTTCTCTGTTACCGATCATCAGGAGGTCTCGGCTGCGGTGGTCGCCCCGAGGCAACAACCCAAGATAAGCTAGGCTGAGCCTATCCGTGTCGATGTAGGGCAGCGCAGTCGCGTAGGGTGGCGACGTAATGATCGCGTCTGCCCTTCCGGTCAATTGAGGCATAGTGTCCGCAGCAAACCGCGCATCGCCCTCCTGCATGACGTAGGCACCCAGCCCCGCCCTGCCCCGCTCCGCAACGAAGGCCCCAACGACCTTGGTCGAGCGCAATGCCTCCTTGAGAAACCGCTCGATGACTGCACCGGCCGGCAATTCATTCATCTGCCTGCGAACCCGAAGATCGTCATCCTTCTGCCAAGAAACGCCGCGAAGTATGTTGCTTAGAGCTACGGCATAGTAGTCTCTCAGGGCAGGAGTGCGCAGGCCTCCAATGGCCTGTTGGACGCAGTCGAGTTCGTCCAAAACGCGGGGCGCAAACCAACGGCAAAGGTAATCTTGGTCCCGCTCCGGCAGGGAGTCAAAGTAGCATCGCTGCCCTCTCGCTACGATGCCGTCAAGCGACCTGTGCAGGCTTTCGTAGGCCGCTGCCAAGGACGATGGCGAAAGCGAGAGCGAACGGCACTTGACGTTCGCAACAAAGACGGACAGCGGATTGATGTCCAAGCCGTAGGCGTAGCGGCCCGCTAGCCGCGCCTCAACGAGCGTCGTGCCGCTGCCACTCATGGGGTCAATAACGATGCCACCTTCCGGAACGGAAGCGGCGTTGATCAGGGCACGTACAAGCTGGGGGAAGAACTTGCCCCGGTATTCATGCAATCCGTGGGTGGCGTAGCGCAAACAGCGTTTGCGAGGTGGCTTGAGCAGCATCTGCCGCCCAACCCCATTGGCCAAGTCATCAAGCGCCAAGCCGTTGTGCGCTACCGCCAACGTCGCTTCGCCGCGGACCTGCCTTGTCAACCCCTCCGGTTCCGGGCCGACGGAACGCCAATAGGCTAGCGCATCGCGCAGTGCGCCCGCGTTCACGGCTCCCGTCAACGAAAACGTGGAAGCGGTCGCTTCATCACCGTCGGTAGGATGCACCGTTCCCGGTGCCAAAGCCCGCAACTCATCAAGGGCGAGACGCCGTTCGAACGGTTGAATGTAGTTTTTGATTTTGCAGGTAAGGCGATCCATATTCTTACCTCTTGCGGAGAACAAGGATGTTCTCTGACTTGATCTTCCCGATGCGGGGATTGAACGCCTTGCGGGTCGGCGCGATGTTTCGCCCGATTCGAGCCACCTCACGGAATCCCGCAGTGGCACCGGCGTCAGCAATCAGCGAAGCGTTGTCAATGCGTTCACCGTTGAGCGTCGAATCGCCAACTACCAGACAGACATATCCGCGCTCCCGCAGGCACACCCGAAGCCACTGAAAAATCTTGGCGAATTCCTGCGCAAACGTGTCCGGGGTGGCTCGGTTGCGCCCCTTGGCACTGTACTTCCGGTGGCTGCCCATTTCGACCCGCTTAAACTGGTTAGGATCAAAACCCAACCATGCCAATCGACTCCGGTGATAGAGATGGTAGCTGTACGCGTTGGGATACGGTGGAGAGGCTACGACCAAATCGAGAGGTCCCACATCCGGGCCATCCAGAACGTTGGCATGGAAGACGCGGCAACGAAACCGGTCATCCATCAGAGCGTTGATTTCACGCACCGCAACCATCGCGGATTGAAGTTGGGCCAGATAGCGGTGGATAGTGTCGCCCGGCGCGATGGCCTTATCGCGGCGAACGTAGCGCGTATCCGAATCCTGTTTGGAAACCGCAACAACGATTGCCGCCAGTGTCACCATGCCCAAGCGCCGCTCGGCCTTCCCGGGCACTTCGTCGATGAGCCGCCTCAATTCCGCAAGCTCTTCCACAACATGCGGTTCAAACCAAAATTCGCAAATCTCCGCCGCGGGCCGCCACCCGCTGGACCCAAAGGGTCTACCGTCATGGAACAGGTCGCCCACGTTCGGCTCAATCGACTCCGCCACCTGTCGGCAGGCTTGGCAATGCTGTTCAAGCGCTTCAACGCCCGCTGCGTTGAATGGCGTGGTCTTGGCCTTGCTGATCAACGCAGCGAGCGGGTTGGCGTCAATCCCCACGGCATGACGCTTCAGCAGCATAGCCTCAAGCAAGGTCGTGCCGCTGCCGCAGAATATGTCCGCCACCGTGTCGCCGACTGCCGACAACTCCTGAATCAGCGCATTGGGTATCTGAGGAATGAACTTCGCCGGATAGGGGTGCAGATTGTGGGTCAGGTAGCCTGTCTTGGCGGTCGCGAAGTCCCATTCAACCGCTTTGAGACGGGTGATGGCGGGATCGTCCTCCGTCTCTTCCTCCCCGCCATTGGCATAGGCGACGACAGCAGCGACGTCGCGGGCAGAGAACACCCGCCAGCCGCGCCCATCCCGCCGCGGCTCCGGCACAGTACCGTTGCGCAGCCAGCGCAGCAGCGTGTCGCGATGCACGCCAGCGAGTCCGGCGACCTCCGCCGTGGATAGGAACTGGGCCATGGTGCCTATAGGTGCCTATAGTTTCCACTGTACAGAAGACCACAGGGCAATCCCCGCCGTCAAGCGCGGCGGGCGCCGGTTCAAACAATTCGGATCAACACGGTTATCCGACCCCGCCAGCACCACCGCCGGTCGATTTCCGCCAACGGACATCTGCACGTTATGGAAATTCGTCGCACACGCCAACCCGGGATGTTGATCCGACTTCCCGTGCCTGCAAACCCGCCTACAATGTACTTACATCACTACATCGTTTCAGAGAGCAGCCATGACCACCACCGTCACTAGCCGCGAACTCAATCAAGATATTGGACGCGCCAAGAAGGCGGCGATGTCGGGACCCGTCTTCATCACCCACCGAGGCAAACCCTCGCACGTTCTACTCAACATAGACGACTATCAGCGGCTGACGGGGCAACGCCGCAGTTTGGCGGACGCGTTGTCCATGCCGGGCTTGGCCGATATCGACTTCGAGCCACCGCGCGTCCGCATAGATTCCGTCGTGCCCGACTTCTCCTGACGTTCTTGCTCGACACGAGCGTGGTCTCCGAATGCCCGATTGCCCAGGAAGCGCTTGGCTACCGGCTCAACGCCTCCATTGCCTCCGCCCGAAGCCCGCGCTTGAAGATCTTCCCCGAGGCGATGCGCGGTAGCTGCTCGTCCCGCACCCAGACGTGCTCCGGCACCTTGAAGCGGGCCAAGTGCGCCGCCACATGGGTTCGCACGGCTTCCGCCGCCAAGGAGGCGCCTGGCTTGCGGGTAACTGCCGCAGCGACGGCTTCACCCAACCGTTCATCCGGCACGCCGAACACGGCGCACTCCAGTACCGCCGGATGCTCGTAGATGACGGCCTCCACCTCCTGGCAGCCAATGTTCTCGCCGCCGCGGATGACCATGTCCTTTTCCCGGTCGGTGATGTAAACGAAGTCCTCCGCATCCATGTGGCCAATGTCGCCGGTGCGCACCCAGCCTTCAACGAGCGTGTTGGCGGCATCCTCCGCGCGGTTCCAATAGCCTGAGAAGTTCATCGGGCCGCGGATCCAGATTTCGCCGGTTTCGTCGCGGGGCACTTCCCTACCCGCGTGATCAACAACCTTGATGTCAACAACAGGCGGCAGCGGGCGACCGCAACTGGTGGGGCGCTCCAGCAGTTCCGGGCCGCCGACAGCCGTGCCCAAGCCGTTGGTTTCCGTCATGCCGTAGCCAGTGCCGGGGCTGACCGAACGCTGGCTGATCTGGCGGCTGTGCTCCGGGGCCATCGCCGCGCCGCCGCCGCCCATGCTCACTAGGCTAGAGAGGTCGTAGCGCTCGTAGTTCGGCGACTGCACCAGCTCCCAGGCCATGGTCGGCACCCCATTGAAGTGGGTGATGCGCTCGCGCTCAATGATCTTGAGCGCCTCCTCGGGATCCCACTTGTACATGCCCACCAGCTTGCGACCGTGGCGAAAGGACGACAGGAAGTGGACGTTGAGGCCGGTGACGTGGAAAAGGGGGACGGTCAGGATCATTGAAAGCTGCCATGGCAGCTCCGGCGGCGGTTGATCGGCCACCGCCGCGGCCAATGCGCCGGCCGCCTCCCAGCCCAGGAGGGCGTGAATAACGGCTCGGTGGGTGGAGAGCACGCCTTTTGGATGGGCCGTCGAACCAGAGGTGTAAAGCAGTGTGGCAGGCGCCTCCGGATCCACCGGATCGGCGAAGCCAGCATCGTCCTCTGAAGCGGTGAAGTCGCTCCAAGCCAACGCGCCTGTACCTTCGCTTCCCTCCGTGCGCACCGCCACCGCCGTGAACGACCGAGGTTCCGGCGGCAGCAGCTTCAAGCGCTCATGAT
>JAPPIX010000229.1:13223-15088 GCA_028820495.1 Gammaproteobacteria bacterium | reverse complement strand
GCTTCTCCTACGTCATGAACCAGATGGACAACTACATTTTGGGCGACCCGCGCGGCGTGAGCCTCGGTGACGCCCTGTACGAGTGCCTATAGGAGCCCAACCATGCAGAACAAGATTGCCTTGGTGACGGGCGCCGCTTCGGGCATTGGCGCCGAAGTGGCGCGGCAGCTCAGCGCGGCGGGCGCACGGGTGGCGCTTTGCGATGTGAACGAGGCGGCCGGCGCCGCGCTGGCCACCGAGCTTGGCGGCGAGTTCATCGCCTGCGACGTCAGCCGTTTTGAGGCGGTGGAGCGGGTGGTTGGCGAATGCGTCGAGCGCCTTGGGGTACCCGACTACGCCCATCTCAACGCCGGCATCATGACGGTGCCGACCAACGATCCATTCCTGGCGATCGAGGACGTGTCCTTGGACCAGTATCGGCACATCCTCGGCGTCAATCTCGACGGCGTGTTTCACGGCGTCAAGGCGCTCTTGCCGTTGATGCGCGAGAAGGGCGGCGCCATCACCATCACCGCCTCGGTGGCGGGCTTCGGCGCGTTGCCCGTCGATCCGCTTTACTCCGCCACCAAGCATGCCGTGATCGGATTTGGGCGCAGCGTGGCCCTGGCCAATGAAGGCGGGACCGTGCGCATCAACGTGATCTGCCCCGGGGTGGTGGACACCGCCATCGTGCCGGACTCGTTCCGCGGCCCGGAGTTCGGCGTCATGCCGCCGGCCATGATGGCCGCGGAGGTGGTCGATCTGCTCCAGAACGGCGCCAACGGCGAAGTCCGGGCCAAACTGAAGGATCGCCCCGGGTTCGCCGTTCCGCCCGCCGATCTAGGAGCGTAGCCGTTGCGAGGGCGCGACGCCCTTGCTCCAAGGCACACGCCCCGTCCTGGCGTTATCCTCCGGAGCGAGGGCATCTTGCCCTCGATTGGGAAACGGGCGTTGCGCTCTCTGTGCCTGACTATCCCCGCAGCGGATTGATCGGCGGCCAATTCTCCTTGCTGGCCAGTATGCGCTCGCCGATCTCGGCTACCTCCCAAGGCCCCTCGCTCAAGTCTCGGTCGGCGATGGGCGTGACCTGCCAGGACAGCAGGGAAACGTTGTTGCCGGCCACCAGCCATTGCCGGCCGGTGACCTCCTTGGCCTCGTCGGTGCACAGCCAAACCACGGCCGGTGATACGGTCTCCGGCGGGAATTGGTCCTGCACCGTTTCCGGCAGGATGTCCTCGGTGAGCCGGGACATCGCCGTGGGCGCCAGCACGTTCACGGTCACGCCGTACTTCAGCCCCTCAAGCCACAGGCAGCGCATGAAACCGGCGATGGCCGCCTTGGCGGCGCCGTAGTTGGTTTGCCCGAAATTGCCAAGCAGGCCAGAGGTGGAGCTGGTCATGATGATGCGGCCGCCGTTGCCGAGTTCCAGCATCTTGTCGTAGGCGGCCTTGGTGACCAAGTAGGTGCCGCGCAGGTGGACGTCCAGAACCACGTCCCACATGTCATCGCTCATGTTCTTGAACGATTTGTCGCGCAGAATGCCGGCGTTGCAGATGCAGATGTCGATCTTGCCAAACTCGTTGACCGCCGCATCGATCATGCCGATGGCGTCGTCCTTGGCCGAGACCGAGCCGTAGTGGGCGATGGCCTGGCCACCGGCGGCCTGGATTTCCTCGACCACGCCGTCGGCCATCGAGGTGCCTGAACCGGTGCCGTCCCGAGCGCCGCCGAGGTCGTTCACCACCACTGCCGCACCCTCCTTGGCGAGCAGCAGCGCGTGGGTTCGGCCCAAACCGCCGCCTGCGCCGGTTACAACAGCAACCTTGCCTTCCAACATGCCCATATTTCCAACTCCTTTGATGATTTGAATGACGGATTTGCCGCCG